>JANNFZ010000024.1:0-10488 GCA_031380375.1 Hyphomicrobiales bacterium | reverse complement strand
GATGATCTGCTCGCCGCGGCACGCGCAACCAACGAGGAGACGGCGCGCCAAACGCTTTACCGCGAGATCGCGGAGACCTATCTGGTCGATCGCCCGCTTCTATTCCTCTATCACGCCAAGTGGCTGTGGGCCGTGACCGATCGCCTTGAAGGCTTCGTCCCGATCGCTGATGGGCTGATTCGGCCGCAGGGAATCCGGCTGCGCGACTGACCGATCAACCGGACAGAGTTGGTTGCCGTGACGCGCTGGAGACGAGGGTCTGGATCTGGAGCCGCTGCGCCGGATCAACGGCGATGTCTCGTTCGGAATGATCGCCATGTTGCGCAAGGTCATCGAGGCAAATCGTGACGCCTGAAATCCCTGCGCTGACGACGCCCGCTGTCTGTCAGCATCGGGATTGGCCTCGCCACCATGGCCCTCCTGATCTGGTGGCGATTTGATGCCGACAGCGAGGCCGCTCGCAACCGGGTCACTCAGGCCAGCGTGCTGTTCAAATCCGGCTGTGGCCCGATCGAATACCAGGAGGCCGGCGCGGGCATCCCGCTATTGGCGGTTCACGGCAGCGGCCACGAACAAGGCATGGCCTTCGCTGCGCCGCCCGAGATGTCAGCGATCGCGAGTGCGCGTGAGCGGGCGCGGGTCAATGCAATGCTCGACAACATTCTGCCCGTGATGTGGGATTGCGCATCGATATCGCCGTGGGCAAGCATCTCGCATCGGCGCCATTGGAATGGGTTCACGCCCCGAGTCTTGTCATCAGCGAGCGCGACGACGGCAATGGCACCTATGCCGGCGCAGAATACACGGCCAGCCGAATTGCCGGAGCCAGGTTCATCGGTTTTGAAACAGGGGGTCATACCTGGGTTGTACACGATGACGACGTGATGACCGCGATCGTGGTCCTGCTCATCCGCGTTAAAGAGTTGCGCTAAAAAAATTTAAACCAAGAGTGCGGCCGCAGATTGAATCACCGGCCATTCGCGGAACGTCGACAGTCTCAATCGAGCCGATCGAGAAAGGAGTCCGCCTCGGCGAGGATCGCCGTTTCGCGCTCTCGCGGCCAACCGGCAAGCGCTCCGTAAGGCATCGCCAGCCGCGGATTACCCGAAAGTCGGTCTTTTTGTCGAATCAAGAAAGCCCAATAGAGATAGTTGAAGGGGCACGCGTTCTGGCCCGTCTTCTGCTTAACATCGTAAGCGCATCCCGAACAAAAGTCTGACATCCGGTCAATGTACGCTCCCGAAGCGGCGTAGGGCTTCGATGCCATCTGTCCGCCATCCGCAAACACAGCCATCCCCAACGTATTGGGCATCTCGACCCATTCGAACGCATCGGCATAGACGGCAAGATACCAGCGCTCGATCTCCCGCGGCGCAACACCAGCCAGCAGGGCAAAATTGCCCGTCACCATCAATCGTTGAATATGGTGCGAATAGGCATAATTCGCCGTTGCGCTGACCGCTTCGCGCAGACAACGCATGGGCGTGTCGCCGCTCCAATAAAAGTCCGGCAGCTTGCGCGTCGCTTGCAGCGCGTTGCGCTGCCCGTATTCCGGCATCAGGGTCCAGTAAACCCCACGCACATATTCACGCCAACCCAGTATCTGGCGGACAAAGCCCTCGACAGCATTGAGCGGTGCAGCCCCTGAACGCCAAGCGGCTTCAGCAGCGCTGCAAACTTCACGCGGCGAGATGAGCCCGATGTTCAACGCCGGTGCCAGCAGCGCATGGAACAAGAATGGCGCACCTGCCTTCATGGCGTCCTGGTAGTCGCCAAAACGCGGCAGGCCATTGGCGATGAAATCCGAAAGTGCACGCAACGCATCGGCGCGCGAGACCGGCCAGCCAAAAGCCTCAAGCGAGCCGAAATTCAAGTTGAAGCGCTGCTCGACCAGCGCCATCACTTCACGCGTTGCATCGTCCGGCGCAAAGCGCAGCCGGTCGGGCGGGACAATTGACGCCGGCAGTGACTTTCGGTTTTCCGAATCAAAATTCCATTCACCGCCTGCCGGCTTCTCGCCCTCCATCAGGATTGCGTGTTCACGCCGCATCTCGCGATAAAAATGCTCCATCCGCCATGCCCGACGCCCCTGCGCCCACGCGGCAAAGCGCGCCCGACTTGCAAAGAAACGATCATCGCTGCGCACCTCGACCGGCCGGCCCGTCAAGGCTTCCCAGGTTTCGACCATCGCCTGCACACGCCATTCTCCGGGCTCGGTCACAACCAGGTTGCGAGGGGCATGCCGGGCGACCGCCCGCTGCACTTCAGATGTCAGATTGCCGCTGTTGCCGGGGGCGTCGAGCTTTACATAATCGATCGTGAAACCGCGTTGCCGCAGTTCGTCCGCAAAGTGGCGCATCGCCGATAAAACCAAAACAATCTTCTGCTTGTGGTGCGGAACGTGGATGTTTTCTTCCAACACCTCCATCATCAACACAACGTCCCGCGCAGGGTCGAGACCTGCAAGTGCCGCGATGTCATGCGAGAGCTGATCGCCCAGGATAATTCTGAGAACGCTCATTGCTGCGCAGTCCGAAATGTCGAAAGCTTTGGGCCCGAAGCTCCGCGACATCGTTGCGAACAATATTTCACGTTTTCCCAGTCCTTCGCCCATTTCTTGCGCCAGGCAAAGGGGCGGCCGCAGTGGGCACAAGCCTTGGCCGGAAGTTCTGACTTTGAACGCGTTTTTGCCATTGCGTTATCGGCCACCCATAACGCGCCTGTCAGCTTGGCGTTTCAACGATCCGACTTCAACCTTTGACCTGGCCCAAGCTCATTCGTGCTCGCCATCGCTGCGGCGGCCCGAACCTGATTTGAATAGATCCGGCTTCACTGTTGCGGCTGTATAAGTCGCGACCGTGATTGCTGCCGCCCCGATCAAAATTGTGTGCCCGATAACGCTCGCGGCAAGAAACGTGTAGCTTCCGATTGCCAGCGAAAAACTGACTGCCCACATAACGCCCAGCGCCTGCAACACGTAATGCCGCAACGCCACATCAGGAATGTGACGGAGCGGACTGACTTCATGATTGAATATGAAATTCCATCCGTAAACGATGAATTGCCTCATTGACCCCAACGCTTGGTGTAGCGCTCCCTTGTGAAGTTTTAGATTGTTTAAGCTCTACGCGCCTGAAACCCGATCGGATTTGCGGCGGGGAAGCCTGCAAAACCTGGGGCAGCGCCGCCGCAGCCACACTGGTTTGCCGGAACAGCGCAGGAATTTTGGGCGAATGCAGGAGTCGAGGACAGTTGCGATGGGCCAGCCATCGTGACTCAAAATACAAATGCAAACAGGATCGCTGTGCGGATCGTCCCGGCAGATTGCAGTCGCGTCATGGCTAACGTCCTCCGGACTTAGCCCCCAGCAGGATGGCTAGCACAAGATTACAAAACGTCAATCTTGCTATTCAGGGTTACGTCCGCTCGATCGCCTCGCCCCGAGGCCGTGCGCCCGAGTTTCCAAAAAATCCCGACCACTCTATCGAGGGAACTCCACATTTTTGCCCTGGGCCCTGAGCAACTTTACGGCTTTGGGTGTCGAAAATGACAGGTTTACTGACGTGACCTGGTCGGCTGAAACTGCGTTGTCAAGATTTGTCGAATGGGTCCACGGTCTCGTCGAACAAACTGCTTTGACAATCAAGATCAAGCTTGAAAAAAGCAATATGGCGCGGCGAACCAAAAGAGAGCCATCAGATGGATCCTGACAAACAAAATCTGCCCAAATGGAATGAAAAGCATCTGCGTTTTGCAATTGAAGGCGCTGGTGTCGCGTTATGGGCCTGGAATGTCGACACCGACAAGCTTCTTCTCGATCAGCGAGCCTACGATATGTGGGGCGTGCCTGGAACCACGGACGTAACGTTTGAGGATTTGTCATCACACATTCACCCAGCTGATCGTGACCGGGTGCGAGCCGCCTTCACCGCGAACCGCGCTATCATCGGGTCCTACGAGATCGATTTTCGAATCCTGATCGGCGATGAGGTCCGGTGGATTTCTGCCCGGGGCCAAGGTGACGACGAAGGCATGGTTGACCGAATCATGTTCGGGATTTTTCTCGATGTCACCGGACGGAAGCAGGCTGAAGAAAGCAATGAACTTCTTGCCGGCGAGATGAGCCATCGGGTCAAGAACCTGCTGGCCATCGCCTCCGGTCTCACTTCCATAACTTCCCGATCTTCTGCTTCGGCAGAGGATATGGCGCGGCAACTGACGAATCGCCTGACAGCACTGGGTCGCGCACATGATTTGGTCCGTCCGCTTCCCGGCCACGCGAAAACCGACGCCTTGCTTGGCGACCTGATTTCAGTGTTGCTGGCGCCTTATGACGACCTGGGCGCGTTTAGCGGACGCATTCGTGTGTCTGTTCCGCGGACGGGCGTCGGAGAGGCATCGGCGACAACGCTTGCGATGATCATTCATGAACTCGCAACCAACTCTCTCAAGTATGGAGCGCTTTCATCCGAAACAGGCACACTGGACGTATCGTCGACCGGCCATGAAGCTGATGATGTCATCGTGGTGTGGACGGAAAGGGGCGGACCAGCAGTCACCACTCCGACCGGGCCGGGTGGTTTCGGCAGCAAACTCATTAACCGTGCGATGGCGGCACAACTTCACGGCACCATCACCTGCGACTGGGCTGCGGCTGGCGTAGTCGTGACTTTGACGATGAACAGAAAGCGGCTTGAGGCGTAAAACAGACAAAGTTCTTCTCAATGCAATCTGGCAACGGCCAGTTCATTCCGGTTCGCCGACACGTTCCTTCGGACAGCGCACCCGTCGCCGACCAAGAAATCTTCCCGGCCGTTTCGCATGGTTTGATGCCTCGACCCTGTATTGTCAGCGCTTGCTTTTTTCAATGCCGAGTGTTGTTCTTTCACAGCCACGCTCCCACTCAATCATGCCCCTAGCCCCGATCCTCGCCGGGGTAAGTCAAGCCGATCTGCTTCCGCATCGTGTCCAGCGTTTCCATGATGGCGATGCTTTCGTCCGGGTTCATCAGCGCGGACGCCGTCCCCGTTTTCACGAGACGCTCCATTTCAAAGGCCTGGAACTGCATGCCGCGGCCGGACACCGGTTCGGCATAGGCTTCGAGCAGGTTGTTCTGGTTGTCGAGCACGCGGAACGAGGTCGGGCTGTACCAAACCGACGCAATCTCGATCCGCGCCTTCGTTCCATAGACGATCGCCACATTGGGTCCGGCGCAATCGAGTGCCGAGACGCTTGTCGATATCGCATCTCCTTCATGCCGCATGATTGTTGCAATCTCGCCATCGACACCCGTCTCCGTAAAGCGGGCCATCGCTGTGACGGATGTCGGAACACCGAGAATATCGAAAGCAAAGGATATCGGATAAATACCGAGGTCAAGGAGTGCTCCGCCGCCGAGTTCGGGCGCATTGAGCCGGTGCTTCGGGTCCTTTGGCAGGAACTGCCGGTGTTCCGCCGACAGTGACCGAAGCTCTCCCAGCGTGCCGGCATCAATGATTTCGTGGATTCGTTTCATGTGCGGCAGGAAGCGCGTCCACATGGCCTCGAGGACAACCAGTTTCTTCTCCCGTGCCCGCGCGACGATCTTCCTGGCCTCATTCGCGTCCATCGTGAACGGCTTTTCGACCAGCACATGCTTGCCCGCATCGAGCGCCAGCAGTGCCGCGCTGACGTGCATGGGATGGGGCGTTGAGACATAGACAATGTCGACGTCCGGATCGGCGACGAGCGATTCATAGCTGCCATGGGCATTCGGAATCTTGAAGCGTTCGGCAAATTTCTGCGCTTTGTCCGCAGACCGCGACCCCACCGCAGTCACACTGAGCCCCGATGAAATGAGATCCTGTGTAAACAGTTCGGCGATCCAACCCGTTGCGAGAATGCCCCAGCGCAATGATTTTTCCATTCAGGTTCTCCTCAGTTGTACACTATGGCATCGCGCGGAAAACACAACTTTGGACATCCCTCACTCCCACTCAATCGTGCCGGGTGCCCATGCGCCCGAATTTCCAAAACAAATTCAACTGCTCTATCCTAGGAGTTTCGCCTTGTTGCCTTGGGCGCTCAGCAACTTTACGGCCTTCTTGTCGAAACTCACAAATTCGTCCGCCCCCAACTGATAGCTGTCAAAGGCGATGACGCCGTCGGCAAAATCGCCGCCAGCTCCAAACATTGAAAGTCCGGCCTCGACAGCCGGGCGATTGACGACAACATTTTCCGAATCAATCAGCGTTGTTATGGCCCGCGAAATTTCATCGCGCGAAACGCCGTAACCCTGTTCCAGCACCCACACCAGTTCGCAAAAGGTCGATGCTGAGATCATGACGTTTTCGGCCTTGCGCAGCGCCGCCTCGGCAATGGCACTTTGCTTCTTGTCGTCACCCACAAGGGCGCGAACCAGAACATTTGTATCAACCGCAATTTTCAACGTTTGCCCGCCCAACCCCTTGCGGCGACCTCATTGATCTCGTCCGTCAAGAGTTTGGTGCCGACCTGCCGTTTGAGCATTTTGAAGGTTTTCGAGATTTGGCCAAGCCGCCTGTCGGCCCGGACTTCAATCCGCCCATCCGGCAACTTCGCCAAAGCAATGCGCTCGCCCGGCCCGACGCCGAGATGCAGCAGCAAGTCCTTGCGCAGGGTAACCTGGCCTTTGGATGTGACTGTAAGCGTGGTCATTCGGGTAAAGTAAGGCACTTTTGCCTTACTGTCAAGGAGCAACGATGCTCACTCCCACTCGATCGTACCGGGTGGTTTTGACGTGACATCATAGACGACGCGGGAAACACCTGCGACTTCGTTGATGATGCGGGTCGCGGTGCGCCCCAGAAAGCCCATGTCGAAGGGATAAAAATCCGCCGTCATGCCATCAACCGAAGTGACAGCGCGCAATGCCAAAACCCGGTCATAGGTGCGGCCATCACCCATAACGCCAACTGTCTGAACGGGAAGCAACACCGCGAAGGCCTGCCAGATCACATCATAAAGTCCGGCTTTGCGGATTTCATCGAGATAGATGGCGTCGGCTTTCCGCAGGATGTCGAGCTTCTCGCGGGTGACGCCACCCGGCAGTCGGATAGCAAGGCCAGGACCTGGAAACGGATGACGACCGACGAATTTTTCCGGCAGGCCAAGTTCCCGGCCAAGCTTTCGCACTTCATCTTTGAACAATTCGCGCAACGGCTCCACGAGCTTCATGTTCATGCGCTCCGGCAGGCCGCCGACATTGTGGTGCGACTTGATGGTGACCGATGGCCCGCCGGTGAATGACACGCTTTCGATCACGTCAGGATAGAGTGTACCTTGTGCGAGGTATTCCGCGCCGCCGATTTTCCTGGCTTCGCGTTCGAACACATCAATGAACAAGCGTCCGATGGTCTTGCGTTTTTTTTCAGGATCAACTTCGCCTTCGAGAGCGCCAATGAATTCATCGCTGACGTCGACATGGACGAGGCGCAAATTATAGTGCTCGCGGAACATCGCCACCACATCAGCGGCCTCGTTGTGGCGCATCAACCCGTGATCGACCAACACGCAAGTCAACTGGTCGCCGACCGCTTCGTGAATGAGCAAAGCTGCAACAGAAGAATCAACCCCGCCCGACAAGCCGCACAGCACCCTGCCCTTGCCCACTTGCGCGCGAATGCGGGCGATTGCCTCTTCGCGGAAGGCAGCCATGGTCCATTCGCTGGAACAGCCGGCAATGTTGACGACAAAATTGCGCAGCAGTTTGGCACCACCCGGCGTGTGGTGGACCTCGGGATGAAACATGGTGGTGTAATATTTGCGGGCCTCATCGGCGGCGATGGCGAAGGGCGCGTTTTCCGAGGTGCCGATGACGGAAAACCCTTGCGGCAATATGGTCACCCGGTCGCCATGGCTCATCCACACAGGGTAGGATTTGTCCACCGACCAGAAACCTTCGAACAGTGGCGATGCCGATTTGATGGTAACATCGGCGCGGCCGAATTCCCGGGCATGGCCGCCTTCAACCACACCACCCAATTGCGTGCACAGGCTCTGCTGGCCATAGCAAATGCCCAAGATTGGAACGCCGCTGTCGATGATCGCTTGCGGCGCGCGCGGGGAGCCTGCATCCAGCACTGACGCCGGACCACCTGAGAGAATCACCGCCTTGGGTTTCATGCGATGAAAGGCGTCGGCGGCACTCTGGAACGGGATGATTTCGCAATAGACCCCCATCTCGCGCACCCGCCTGGCGATGAGCTGGGCGACCTGGGAGCCGAAATCGACGATGAGAATCTGGTCGTGTTGGGGTTTCATGCGGGGCGGATAAGGCAAGCGCCTTGGTTGCGCAAGCCCGGCCTAGCCCGCCGCCAAATCCCAAATCAATTTCATGTTCAACGCGATGATGATCGCCGCGATGACGGCGGAAACGGCGGTCAGCCAAACGGGCGACACCAGCGCCCCCATCTTGTCCTTGTCGCGGGTGAACATGACGAGCGGCACGATGGCAAAGGGCAACTGGAAGGCCAGAACCACTTGGCTCAGGATCAGCAACACGCCGGTGCCTTCCGCGCCATAATAGATCGTGACGATGGCTGCCGGGACGATGGCCACCATGCGGGTGAAGAGGCGGCGCATCCACGCAGGAAGCCTGATGTTGAGAAAGCCTTCCATGACGATCTGGCCTGCAAGTGTAGCCGTCACCGTGGAACTCAAGCCACAGCACAAAAGCGCAATGGCGAAAAGCTTTGGCGCGAGCAAAGAACCGACAAGCGGAGCGAGCATGCGGTGCGCGTCACCGAGGTCAGACACCGCCGTTTGCCCGGCTTTGTGAAAAGTCGCCGCCGCAAGAATGAGAATCGAGGCATTGACCAGCAGCGCCAGCATCAGCGCCACGGTTGAATCGATGGTAGCCAGTTTCAGGGCCTCGCGTTTTTCGGGAACGCTCTTTCCGAAGGCCCGCGTTTGCACGATGCCGGAATGGAGATAGAGATTGTGCGGCATGACGGTGGCACCAATGATGCCCAGCGCCAGATAGAGCATGGCCGGGTTCCTGATGATCTCGGTGGTCGGCGCAAAACCCTTGATGACGCCCGCCCAATCGGGATCCGCCATGGCAATCTGCACGAAGAAACAGGCAAAGATGATGGCGAGCAAGCCGACGATGAAGGCTTCGACCCAACGAAAACCCAAACGCTGCAACAACAGAATGACAAACACATCAAGCGCTGTGATGATGACGCCGAGTTCCAGCGGAATGCCGAACAGGAGATTCAGGCCGATGGCGGTGCCCACCACTTCCGCAATATCTGTGGCGATGATGGCAATCTCGGCAAACACCCAGAGGGCGAACGAGACAGTGCGCGGGAAAGCATCGCGGCAGGCCTGCGCCAGGTCACGGCCAGAGGCAATGGCAAGCCGCGCGCAGAGAGATTGCAGGATGATCGCCATGATGTTGGACAAAAGTGCGATGGTGAGCAGCGTGTAGCCGAAGCTTGCACCCCCGGCGATGGAGGTCGCCCAGTTGCCGGGATCCATGTAGCCAACCGAAACGAGATAGCCAGGGCCAAGAAAGGCCGCGAGCTTTCGGAACCAGCCAGCATTGTTGTGCACCGGAATGGTGCGGAACACATCGGCCAGCGAAGGTTCATTGCCCTGTCCGCGCCAACCCCTGGTCAATGGCATGCTTGCATCGGTCATCAATCAATCCTGAATTTAGCATTGGCTAAACTTCAATTTAGCATTGGCTAAACCAGAGTCAATGGCTTAAACGGAATGCCTGACAGCCATGCCCGCCCGAAGCCCGCCCCGAAAAACCGTCAAGACCGCCAAACTGCAATCGGCGGCGTTCCGGCGCACGCGCTCCGACCACCAGAAGGAACGCGCTGAGGATTATGTGGAACTGATTGCCGACCTGATTGACGAGCGTGGTCTGGCCCGCGGCACTGATGTTGCGATACGGCTCGGCGTGGCCAATGCCACCGTCGTCAAAATGATGAAGCGCCTATGTGATGCAGGGCTGGTCACGCAGGAACCCTACCGCGAAATCCTGTTGACCGGGGAAGGCTGGCTGCTCGCCCAGCACGGCCGGCGCCGCCATACCATCGTCGAGCGCTTCCTGCTCGCCCTTGGCCTGTCGGAAGAAACCGCCCGCATTGACTCCGAGGGCATTGAGCACCATGTGAGCGACGAAACACTGAAAGCCATGGCCCGTTTCGTCGCCCGCAACAGTTGAGGATTTTGGAAATGCGTTATCTTGTCGCCATCGCCCTTTTGCTCTTGGCCGTACCCGCCCAGGCACAGACCGAATTGAACTTCGACATTGCAAAGCTCTGCGATTGGCAGGTGGCCAACAACGGCATGGACGTTGCCGAATGCACCAAACTCGAAGAAGAGGCCATGGCTTCGCAAACCGGCCTTGAAAATTCCGTCGATGCCGAGCGCAAAAACCAATGCGTGGCCGAAGCCCAAAACTATTCCGGTGATTCAGGTTTTGCCAGCCATACGGTTTACGTCCAGTGCCTC
>JANNFZ010000585.1:0-14938 GCA_031380375.1 Hyphomicrobiales bacterium | reverse complement strand
GCGACATTTTTCAAAGTCATGGAAGGCGGCAGGGATGTGCAAATCTACGCCAGTGAGCCTGAAAAACACTTGAACGGCAGGCCCAACCTTGTGCCGCAGGGCAATGTGATTGGCGGCGGCAGCTCGGTCAACGCCATGGTCTATGTGCGTGGCCACGCTGATGACTACAATACCTGGTCGCAGCTTGGGTGCCGCAACTGGGCATATGAAAAAGTGCTGCCGGTGTTTCGCGATCTCGAAGGCAATCAAAGCATCCATGACGGGTTTCATGGTGCAGATGGGCCATTGAAGGTTTCGGACAAAGGCTATGGCCATCCGCTGTGCCAGGCTTTTGTCGAGGCTGCCCAGGAAGTTGGCCTTCCCCACAATCCGGACTTCAACGGCAGAACGCAAGAGGGTGTTGGTTTCTATCAAGTGACAACGCATCGGGGGCGGCGTTGGAGTGCTGCCATGGCCTTCCTGCGTAATGCCGAAGCCCGCGCCAACTTCAAGGTCATGACGGAAACGCGGGTGGCACGCGTTTTGTTCGAGGGAAAGCGTGCCAGCGCCGTCGAGCTTGAAATCGGAACCCGCATTCGGGCGCGCAAGGAAATTGTGCTGGGGGCGGGGGCCATCGCAACGCCGAAAATTCTACAGCTTTCAGGCATCGGCAACGGCAAGGAACTGAAGGCGCTCGGCATTGAGGTGGTGGCCAATGTGCCGGGTGTTGGTGAAAACTACCAGGATCACCTGGAAGCACCTGTGCAAGGCGAATCCATTCATCCGATCTCGATGCTGGGCCAGGACAGGGGCATCGCTGCGGCACGGCACTTGCTGCAATACATGCTGACCAGAACGGGCCTGCTGACATCAAATGTTGTTGAATGCGGCGGCTTTGCCGATGTGTCTGGTGCAGGACAACCAGACATCCAGTTTCATGTGCTTCCCGCAATGGTTGGCTTTGTTGACCGGGCACCTGAGCCGGGCCACGGCATTAGTATCGGCCCTTGCATACTCCGTCCAAAATCCCGTGGCACCGTCAAGCTGCGTTCCGCAAATCCCAGGGACCCGGCGCTCTTTCACAGCAACGGTCTTTCCGAGATTTCCGATGTCGATACTTTGGTGCGTGGCGTGCGGTTGGCGATCAAAATTCTCGAAGCGCCTGCATTGGCAAAGATCATCAAGAGCCGCGTGTTGCCAAAACCCGGCGTCGAGAAAGATGATGCTGCCCTTGCGGACTATGTGCGCTCAACCGCCAAGACGGTGTTTCATCCGGCGGGTACCTGCAGAATGGGTGTGGCGACAGACAAATCCGCAGTTGTCGGCGAAGATTTGAAAGTGCGCGGCGTGGAAGGACTCCGGGTTTGCGATGTCTCGATCATGCCGATCCTCGTTTCAGGCAATACCAATGCGCCGGCCATGATGATCGGCGAAAGGGCAGCGCGATTCATTCTGGGAGAGGACAGGATCATCTAGCCGCCCGGTTGTTTCGCATATTGACAGCATCATGGTTTGTAGTATTTAACATGTTAATAATAAATTTCACGAAGAAGACCGGCGTTGAATCCGGCGAATAGGTCGCGCCTGAAAAGGCATAACCGCGGGGCCGCGAGGTTTCGCATCTGACACGGGAGAAGACTTCAAAATGACAATGAACATGAAACTGCTGAGTGCCGTTGCTGCAACATCCTTGTGGGCAGCCAGCACATTGCTCGCCACTCCTGCTTTGGCGGCAGGACCAACCTGCACAGACGGCAAGATTGCCGTCGGTGCCGTTTCAACGATCACCGGGCCCGCCGATTTCAGCGAAGTGCCGAAGGCCGCCAAGGCCATGTTCGACCAGGTGAACGCCAGCGGCGGCATCAATGGCTGCATGATTGACTACACGATCGCCGACGACAAGGCCGATCCGCAAGTGGCCGCCCAGTCCGCCCGCGATCTTGTCGAGAACAAGGGCGCGGTTGTCATGACGGGCAGCGCCAGCCTTCTCGATTGCGCGGTCAATGCCGGTTATTATGACAAACAGGGCATTCTTTCGGTGCACGGCCTCGGCGTTGATCCTGTGTGTTTCAACTCGCCGTCGGTTTCGCCGGTCAATGTCGGGCCCTACACGCTGGCAACCGCCATGCTGCAATATGCATCAACCAAACTCGGCGCAAAAAAACTATGCGGCATTTTCTGGATCGTCGGTGGCACCGATGAAGCTTACAAAGGTGCTGTGGCGCGCTGGGAAAAACTCAGTGGCCAGACATTCGGCATGGTTGATCTCACGCTGCCTTTCCAGGGCGACTACACGCCCTATGTCCTGAAAGCCCGTGATGCAGGCTGTGACGCCGTGGTGATGAACACGGTCGAACCGCAGATCGTGCAGATGATCAATACGGCCGACGCGCAAAACATCACCGGCATAAATTGGCTGTTCCTCGCGCCGGGCTATACCGTGCAGATTGCCAAGGCGCTGGCTGCGTCAAAGCAGAGCATTTATGTCGGCACCGAATGGGAGCCCTACACGGAGGCCAATTCCAAGGCCAACGAGGGCTGGAACAGCGCCATGACGGCGGCTGGCATGCCGTTGACGGCATTCACCCAAGGCGGCTTTGAATCGGCATCTATCCTAATTGACGTCATCAAGGGCATTGATGGCCCCGTCACACGGGAGTCGGTGAGCGCTGCCTTGCACAATCTGGCACCCGTCAACCACCCGCTGGTCGGCACGCCCTATACTTTTGGAATGGCAAAATCCCACGCGTCATCCCAGGGTACAAAGGTCGTCAAATTGGAGGCCGGTGCCTGGAAAGTTGAAACGCCTGATTGGTTCATCCTTCCTCCCGAATAAGGTATCTTGACCGAAGTTACCTCCCAATGCATGGCCGGGGCAGGTTTGCCCCGGTTATGTTATGTCATGCGTCACGGTGGAAATCTTGGAATGGCAGGCGGTTCATGTTTACATCGATTGTTGCAGGACTAGCTGCGGGCGGAGCCTACGCCTTGCTGGGCGTGTGCCTCGTCTTTACCTACAGGCTCGTCGCCGTGGTCAACTTCACCGGGGCGGCCATTGGTGCCACGGGCACCTTTGTCATGGTTATCCTGGCTGAAGACGGCGTCGCGTTGCCGTGGGCGGTGCTGGCGGGGCTTGTTTCAGGCACATTGACGGCCGCCCTGCTGGGCACGGTGATGATGAAATGGTTCGCAAGTGCTGCTCCGCAAACCAAGGCTGCGGTCACAGTGGCGCTCCTCGTTGGCATGATTGCATTGGGCCTCAGGCTTACCGGCGGTCAGCATCCCAGGCCCTTTCCGGACCTCGTGCCCGGGTCCGCGTTTTCATTTGCAGGTGTGGTCATCACGCGATCGGCACTGGTCACAATATCCTTGGCCTTCGCCTTCACAATTGGCGCAACGCGCTTTCTCAACCACACCCGCACGGGCCTGAAGCTGCGCGCCCTGTCGGAACGGCCGATGACGGCTGAGCTTGTCGGCATTCCGGCCCGCAGCCTTTCCATCGGCGTATGGGCCGTGGCGGGATTGGCGACAACCCTTGCACTGATGATCATAGCGCCACAACGGGCCCCCAATTTTCTAACCTTCAGCATGTTGGTGGTGCCGGCCTTTGCCGCAGCCCTGATCGGCTCGTTCCGCAGTTTCTGGCTGACGCTGTTTGGCGGTATTGCATTGGGCCTGTTGGAGGGCCTCGCTGCCAGCCTCACATTCCTGCAGCAGTTCCGCAGTGCCGTGCCGTTCCTCATCATCCTGTTTGTCCTGCTCTGGTCACAAAGGGGAGCCCGCTGGGATGAAGCGCGCTAATTTCCGCTCGGCCACCATTACAATCCTCATTGCGATTGCGGCGACCAGCCTTATCAATTTCACGCTCACATCCTATTGGGTGTTCCTGTTCACCAGCGCGGTGATCTCCGGCATCGCCTTGCAAGGTGTTGGTCTCGTCGCCAGCCGGGCCGGCATGATTTCACTTTGCCAAATGTCATTCGCGGCCATTGGTGCCTGGGTGGTGGCGTGGCTGAATGTAAAAGAGGCGCCCGGCACATTGTTGCTCTGGGTGTTGCTGGGCGGTCTTGCCGCTGTGCCATTCGGCATTGCCATCGGCCTTCCGGCCCTGCGGCTGCGTGGCATCAACCTGGCAATCGTCACCCTTGGCTTCGCGGCTGCTTTCGATGTTATTCTGTTGTCCTATACATTTCCCGGGCAAACCAAATTCATCTTTGTGCAGAGGCCGGATATTTTCAGTTCCGACCAGGCCTATTTTGCCTTGTGCGTTGGGGTCTTCGTGCTCTTTGCCCTGGTACTTGACTATCTGACCCGCACGCCGCTCGGGGCCTCATGGCTGTCGATCCGCCACTCGGAGCGCAGCACGGCGGCCCATGGCGTGAGCATTCCCCAATCCAAACTCAGTGCCTTTGCCATCAGCGCATTCATTGCAGGCGTGAGTGGCGGTTTGTTGGCGGGCCAATTGGGAACACTGGTCGCCGAGTCTTTCACACTCATGGTTTCGCTGGTGTATTTTGTGGTCACAACCATGGCAGGCGCGCATCTCGCCGAAGGCGCCATTTTTGGCGGCATGCTCATCATTTTTTTCCCGGAGCTGTTGCGCCGCCTCAACCTGCCGCAAGACATCGGCAACATATTCTTTGCGCTCGGTGCCACGCAGGCCCTGAGCATGGGTGGCACCATGTCGGAAGATTTGCGCGGCGTTTTGGGCAAGTACCTGAGAAAGAAACCGATGCAAACCAGTGTCGGCAACACACGTGTTGCAGGCTTGATAAAACCTCCGCCTGCCATGGCAAATGCCACGAACGCTCTCGAGATCAAGAATCTCACGGTGCGC
This sequence comes from Hyphomicrobiales bacterium, assembly GCA_031380375.1. Classification (GTDB taxonomy): domain Bacteria; phylum Pseudomonadota; class Alphaproteobacteria; order Rhizobiales; family Aestuariivirgaceae; genus Aestuariivirga. The sequence continues at coordinate 10,122 of JANNFZ010000585.1, read as the reverse complement.
TATGGCAATGTCGTTGCCCTCAATGAGGTGAATTTCGACGTGGCCGAAAAGTCGGTCGTTGGATTGATTGGTCCCAATGGGGCCGGAAAATCCACGCTCATTGATGCTGTTACGGGTTTTCTGCATGCTTACGAAGGCAAAGTTGTTCTGGCGGGAAAATCACTGGACGGACAACTTGCGCACAAGCGCGCGGTCACCGGCATTCGCCGCACCTGGCAACAAACCCGCATTGCACCGCAACTGACCGCTGGCACCTACCTGATCCTGGCTTCCGGCAGGCGGCTTGCAGTGGCAGAGGAGCAAGACCTGCTCTCCTGGATGGGGTGCCCCGGTCCCGACACGCCAGTGTTTTCAATTGATGCGGGCACGAGGCGACTGCTTGACGTGGCGGGCGTTGTTGCGGCCCGGCCGAAGGTCATCCTGCTTGATGAACCGGCGGCGGGCCTGTCCCACGAGGAATCACTGCAACTGGCATCGCGCATTGCCCTGATCCCCGAGCGCTTCGGCATTTCGGTTTTGCTCGTCGAGCATGACATGGATCTGGTGCGCCTCGTATGCAACAAGGTGGTAGTTCTGGATTTCGGCAAGGTCATAGCCTCCGGGCCCACGCAAGCCGTGCTGTCTGACCCGCGCGTGATCAAGGCCTATATCGGCGATCCACAGGAGCTCGCGGCCGCATGAGTGCCCTTGTTGTCGAAAACCTCACCGTGAACCGCAATGGGCTGCCTGTGGTGCGTGAAGCCTCGCTGGTTGTCGATGAAGGCACAATCACGGTTTTGCTCGGCGCCAATGGTGCCGGAAAGACAACGTTGCTGGAAGGCATTGCCGGGGCTGTTTCGTCCACTGGCGGCATGATCCGCGTCGGTGGTGTGAATGTGGAGAAGCTCAATCCCTGCCGCCGTGCCCGCCATGGCTTGTCGTTGATCGAACAAGGGCGTGCGGTGTTCCGCGACCTCACTGTGGAAGAAAATCTTGAAGTCGCCCGTCACCATGATGCGTCGACTGATGAAGTCTTTGGAATTTTTCCTGAATTGGTGCCGCGACGCCATGTACGCTCCGGGCTGCTGTCGGGCGGCGAGCAGCAAATGCTGCTGATTGGACGGGCGCTGCTGGCACGGCCCCGTGTGTTGCTGATTGATGAAATGTCCCTGGGTCTCGCACCCATCATCGTGCAGCGCCTCATGCGTCTCACCCGCGATCTTGCGCAAAAAGGCCTGTCAATTCTGCTCGTCGAGCAGTTTGCATCCCTGGCGCTTGCCGTCGGCCACCGGGCCTATGTCTTGCGCCGTGGCAAAATTGCCTATGACGGCAATTGCGCGGCATTGCGTGATGACCCACAACAATTGCACCGGCTTTATTTCGGCGAATAGGCAACGACATGGCAAAAACCAAAACAGGCTTTTACTTTGATGAAAAATGCATGTGGCACGTAGGCCAGCTGCATGCCGGCGTCTTTCCCGTTGGCGGATGGGTACAACCACCCAATGCGTCAGGTTTTTCCGAGTCGCCTGATACCAAGCGCCGCCTGCGTTCGCTGCTCGATGCCTCGGGCCTGCTCGCCCAGCTTGACCAACGCACGTCGCCGCTTGCCGATGAAAGCCAATTGCTGCGCATCCACCCCAAATCCTATCTCGAACGTTTCAAAGCCATGAGTGATGCAGGCGGAGGTGATCTTGGCGAGCAGGCCAGTTTTGGTCCCGGAGGCTACGACATTGCCCGGCAGTCCGCCGGGCTTGCCATCGCGGGCGTTGACGCCGTTGCCTCCGGGAACCTCAGAAACGCTTACATCCTGTCGCGTCCACCAGGTCATCATTGCCTCCGGGATTTTGGCATGGGCTTTTGCCTCTTCGCCAATGTGGCCATCGCCGTCGAGGCGGCGATTGCAAAGCACAAGCTCACGCGCGTTGCCGTTCTCGATTGGGATGTGCATCACGGCAACGGCACGGAAGCCATATTCCTCGACCGTCCGGATGTTTTCACGATATCTGTGCATCAGGAAAACTGCTTCCCGATCAACTCGGGTGCGGCGAGCCAACGGGGCGAGGGGCGGGGGCAGGCCTGCAATTTGAATGTACCGCTGCTTCCCGGTGGCGGCGACCAAGCCTACCGCGATGCCTTTGAACTTGTCATTCTGCCCGCTTTGCGGGCCTACAAGCCTGAACTTATCGTCGTTGCTTCGGGCCTTGACGCCAACGGCCTTGATCCGCTGGCGCGCATGATGCTGCACAGCGAATCCTTCCGCTGGATGATGGCTGGGGTGATGGAGACCGCCGAGCGTTGCTGCGACGGGCGCATCGCCGTGGTCCATGAAGGCGGTTATTCAGAATCCTACGTGCCATTCTGCGGGCAGGCCCTGATCGAGCAACTCTCAGGCATCGCAACCGAAGTCGTGGACCCCTGCCTCGAATTTGCACGGGCCCAACAGCCGAATGCCGGGTTCCAGGCGTATCAGCGTGACTTGCTCAAGGGCCAAGCTTCGACCTTGTGAACCGTCGGTCGAACTGGAGTCTGTCCGAGCTTGATCCCCGATGGATGGTTCTCGGGCAGGAAGTTGAGGAAGTTGTCGCGGAACCGGCGTGTGTGGTCATGGGCAAGTTCATCCGCGCTGGCCACATCCCTGGGGCGGATGGCGGCGACCCGTTCCCAAGGGGCTTTGCCCTGCCGGAATGTTGGGTATCGAAAGTCGGTCAATTGCGACAGGCGGAGCTGGCAGCCTTTCAGGTCACTGGACGGCCAATTTCTTCAAAAATGATTTTGGCCGCAAGACGCGCTGCGTGCGCTGCAGGTGACAGAAGTTTGATCCGGTCAAACTCGTTTGGCTGTTCGGCCAATGACAACCGAAGGGCAGTGCCGAAAGACATACGGAGTTCTGTTCCGATATTGATTTTTTTAACCCGGCTCCCGGCGGCGAGCCTGCGACGCATCGTTGATGGAATGCCACTGCCGCCGTGAAGCACGAGGGGCACGCGGGTGACGGCTTCTATTGCGCGGAGTGAGACCAAGTCGATGTTGGCTTCCCTGTCAGTTTGCAGATGCAGGTTGCCGACAGATATGGCGAGCGCGTCAACCCCTGTCTCGCGTTCAAACCTGCAGGCATCTGCTGGCGAAGTGTGTGACGAGGCTGCCCCGTTGGCGTATCCCACAACGCCAACTTCGCCTTCAACTGACACATGAAAACCTTTGGCAGCTTCGACCGCGCTGGCAGTCAAGGCTATGTTTTCATTGAGTGACAACATTGATCCATCGATCATGACTGAACTGAATCCGTGTTCAATGCCTTCGCGGCACTCGTCAATGGTGCGGGCGTGGTCGATATGACAAACCACGGGCACCGCAGCGCGCTCGGCGAGATAGCGAAACATCTTCCCGAGAATGGCAACAGGCGTGTGCCTGCGGCAACCCGGCCCTGCCTGCAGGATAACGGGAAGTCCTGTTTCTTCTGCGGCCTCAACAAAGGCCCTGGCGTCTTCCCAACCCAAAACAACCAGTCCGGCAACGGCGTAGCGCCCGGCTATTGCCGGTAGCAGTACATCGTTGAGCGTCGCAACGGTCATTTGAACTTGGCGATCATATCTTTGATCCCGGGAATGGTTTCGACCTGATACGCGTGTGTCGGTTGGAAGAACTGCACCAGTGAACGCTGGCTCAATCCGCCGAGAATTGTGAAGTAGTACATTTCATAGCCTGGTGCGGCCACACAGGGGTGATAACCCTTCTCGAGGACAACGGTTGAAGCATTCATGAGATGGTAAGCATCGCCAACTTTTCCATCTTCGCGCTGGACAAGCTGGAGCCCGAAGCCGTGGCTGGGGCGGAATCGAAAATTGTAGGTTTCATCATGGCGTGTTTCGATTGGAAGCCTGTCAGTGTCATGCTTGTGGGGCGGAAAGCCTGACCAACCGCCTTGGCCAACAGTAAACAACTCCGACACCAAGAGGCGTCCGACACGGCCATGATATTTCGTGCCGAGGATATGCTTGATCTTGCGGTGGGTTTTGGTGTCGTCTGAGCCATATTGGATTTTGTCGATATCAACGGCGCGGACGGAAAATGGCGTGAGTTCGCCATCAAACCGGGCGCCAGCGACAAACACTTCAGCCTGAGCGGATGTGCAAACCAAACGGACCTTGGTTCCCGATGGCGCATAAACGCCTTCCGGCTCACCATCCCACACATCAACTCCACGTTGACCAATCATGGTGAAGTTTTCACCTTCCACATTAACGTCAATTGTTCCGGTGGCGGGCACAATGCCGGTTTCATACCCGGGGACATGATATTCAAAGGACTGACCCTGAACGAGTTTGACGACGTTGAAATAGTTGAGGGGCACGCGGACATCATCAACGTTGATGATGGGCTTGTTGTGGTTATCATGTGGTGGGATATGCATGGTTTGCCTTCTCACAGGTCAAAGCCTGTCCGATGAATGTTAGAACTTCAGTTGCGTTGGGCATGGCGGATGCGCAGCCCACGCGGGTGACCACGATAGCGGCAGTGGCGGCACCCCGTCGCACGGCTTCTGGAAGCGATGCTCCGGCAACAAGTCCAGAGATGAAGCCCCCCATGAAGCCATCGCCTGCGCCCGTCGGCTTTAGGGCAGAGACCTTGAAAATGGGCGTGTCAAAGCGATTGCTATTTGCAAATGTGGAGCACCCCTTTTCACCCATTTTGTAGACCACGATGCGGCCCGGTTGGAGGGCCAGTTGTTCAGCATGTGACAATCCGGTTTGTGAACCAGCCAAAACCGCGAATTCGTCGTCATTCGCCACGACGATGTCGCACATGTCGGCGGCCTTGGAACAAACGACCTGTGCCTCGGCAGTCGAAGTCCATGAGTAGGGGCGGTAGTCAATGTCGATGATCAGTGGTAGCCCTGAGGCACGCGCAATATGCATGGCTTTGAACGTGGCACTGCGCGATGGCTCCCGCGCGAGGGATGTACCTGTTACGATCACTGCCGCGAAACCTGAGACATCAATTGCCCCAACATTGGCCTCCCTCACCTGAAAGTCCGCCGCGTCATTGCGATAGATGACCGACTGGCAATTATCGGCACGGGTTTCGACAACGGCGAGGGAGTTTCGTGCTTCACCGCCAACGGTCGTGATAAACCGCGTATCTACCCCGTAAGACGCAAGTGCTTTCATTGTGTAACGACCTACAGCATCATTTGACACCGCAGTCAGCAATGCAGTTTTGCCACCCTGCTTGGCGATGGCTACTGCGATGTTGGCAGCAGAGCCACCCAGTGCGGCGCTGAACTTTATAGCGTCTTCTATTTTTGTACCCGGTGGATCGGCGTACAGATCGAGTCCGGCACGACCTATGACGAGAAAATTGTTCTTCCGAAATCGTTCAATCATGGTTCAAACGCCTGCACGTTGGCGTCCGCGGCCACGCTCAACATCATCATGGGCTTGCAATATCTCTGGACGATTTGAGACAGAAGGCGTGCCGATTTCCCACCATGTGTGACCTTCCTTGGTCCAGCCTTCATGGGCATCGACTTTGAGGCAGATAACATAGGTCGTCTTGGATGCCTTTGCGCGCGCGAAGGAATTTCTTAGTTCTTCAATTGAGTGGATGTCTTCAGCTGCCGCCCCCATGGCCCGGGCATGGGCTGCAAAGTCCACGGCAAAAGGTTCGGTCTCAATATTGCAGTCGGCAATAAGATTGTTGAACGATACATTGCCTGTGTTATTCTGCAATTTATTGATGACGGCAAAGCCGCCATTGTCGCAAACAACAATGATCAGTTTTCTTCCGTTGAGCACGGACGAATAGATGTCTGAGTTCATCATCAGGTAGGAGCCATCGCCCGTGAAAATGATCGTGTCGCGTTCGGGCTCGGTTTCCATTTGCGCAATGCGTGCGCCCCAGCCACCGGCAATTTCATAACCCATGCAGGAAAAGCCAAACTCCACATCAACGGACCCTGTGGAGAGCGTACGCCAATTGGCGACCACTTCGGCCGGAAGTCCACCGGCAGCGGTTACAACGCGGTCACGTGGATGGCACACTCTGTTGATGGCGCCTATCACTTGGGCATAGGACATGGGGCGGTTGGTTCCTGCCGGTGATGTCGGGCTGATGTTGGTATCCACATAGGTGTCCCATGCTTGGCGTTCTGTGTCGGCGTTGGCAGCCCATTCATCAGATGAGCGGTGTTCAGCCATGGCTTGCGATAGCTTGATAAGAGAAAGCAACGCATCCCCCACGATCGGCAGAGCCAAATGCTTGGTGGCATCAAATCGTCCGACATTGACCGAGATGATGTTCGCATCACGGTCGAAAGCTGTCCATGAGCCTGTCGTGAAGTCTTGCAATCTGGTTCCGACTGCCAGAATGCAATCGGCCTTTGCTGCGATGGCGTTGGCGGAATTTGATCCGGTGACACCGACTGGCCCGATGTTCAGGGGGTGCCCATGCACAGTATTGGCCCTGCCAGCAATGGTTTCAACGAGTGGAATGTTGTGTCTTTCAGCGAAATGCAGCAGTTCGGCCGAAGCGCATGAATATTGCACCCCACCGCCTGCGATGATCAGCGGCCGCTTTGCTTGTTTGAGCAGATGGGCAGCTGCGATGATTTCGAAATGGTCAGGTGTTTGGCGACGGATGTGATGGACGCGTTCGGTAAAGAACTCTGTTGGATAGTCATAGCTCCAGCCTTGCACATCTTGGGGCAACCCCAGGAAAACCGGCCCGCAATCAGCGGGGTCCAGCATGGTGGCGATGGCCTTGGGCAAAGATTGGATGATCTGCGCCGGGTGGGTAATCCTGTCCCAATATCGGGTGACGCTCTTGAATGCGTCATTTACTGTGATAGTCGGATCAGTGAAGTGTTCAACCTGCTGCAGCACCGGGTCGGGCAGGCGGCTCACATAGGTGTCGCCACAGAGGAAGAGAACAGGCAGGCGGTTGGTGTGTGCAACAGCCGCTGCCGTCACCATGTTGGTGGTGCCGGGGCCCGCTGAAGCTGTGGCAAACATGAAGCGGCGGCGCAGTTTTTGCTTTGCATAGGCCACAGCGGCGAGCCCCATGGATTGTTCGTTCTGGCCGCGCCACAGGGGCAGTTCTTGCCGGTATTCATGCAAGGCTTCGCCGAGGCAGATGACATTGCCGTGGCCAAAGATGCCAAAGCCGCCACCACATAGGCGTTGTTTGACGCCGTCGATCTCAATGAATTGATTAACCAAGTGTCGCACCAACGCCTGTGCCATGGTCAATCGAATGGTGCGAGGGTGTTGCGGCATAGTGAGACTCCGACCGTACTTGACGCCGCAGATTAGGTATTGTCTACTCATTTTGCAAGCGCTTGCAAAGAAAGGTTCGCTGGTGACGCAGATTGGTGTGGGAATCGTCGGAGGCGGATACATGGGCAAGGCCCATGCCGTGGCAATGGCGGCCGTCGGTTCGGTGTTCGACACGGCGCTGCGGCCGTCGCTTGAAATGGTCTGCACGACAACTGATGCTGGAGCCGCCGACAAGGCGAGGCAGTTTGGTTTCAAGCGCTCTACGTCTGATTGGCGGAAATTGGTGGATGACCCGGCGGTGCAAGCCGTTGTCATCGCAAGCCCACAGGAAACCCACCATGACATTGCCCTCGCAGCAATTGCCCGTGGCAAGCATGTGCTTTGTGAAAAGCCGCTGGGGCTCGGTCTTGAGCAAAGCCGTGCCATGGTAGATGTCGCTGAACGAAGCGATTGCATTCACATGGTGGGTTTCAACTACATCCGCACGCCCGCATCTCAGCTTGCAAGGCAAATGATTGCAGGTGGTGAAATTGGTGACATTACCTTTCTGCGTGCGGAGCACACGGAAGATTTCCTCGCTGACACAGATCTGCCCGGTGACTGGCGCACTCAAGGGCGTGCCAATGGTAACATGGGGGATCTTGCGCCTCACATTGTCAATGCCACTTTGGCCTTGGTTGGACCGATCACGTCTTTGGTTGCTGACATTGCAACTGTGCATAAGACCAGAGGCGGTGTTGCCGTCACCAACGATGACCAGAGCGCGATCATGTGCCGATTTGCCAATGGTGCCATGGGTCAGTTATTTGTCAGCCGAATCGCAACTGGCCGCAAAATGGGCTATGCTTACGAAATTTATGGCACCAAGGGCTCCATCCGTTTTGATCAGGAAGACCAGAACTCACTTTGGCTTTATCGCGCTGAAGGTGCCGAGGACCGGCGTGGTTTTGCCAAGATTCTCACTGGCCCTTTGCACCCTGATTACAAGTCGTTCTGCTTGGGGCCGGGCCATGGCACGGGCTATCAGGATCAGATCATCATTGAAGCGAGGGATTTCCTGGAAGCCATTCATCAGGGCAAGCCCAAGTGGCCCACCTTCCGCGATGCCATGTTGGTGAACCAGATCATTGAAGCTGGCTGGCGTTCCCATGAGGGTCGCTGCTGGGTGGATATCACCAAAAATTGAGAGTGTGAAATGACGATCAAGATTGGAAATGCACCCTGTTCTTGGGGTGTCGAGTTTGCCGATGATCCGCGCAATCCGAAGTGGCAGCGCGTGCTCGATGAGTGCAAGGCCGCAGGCTATGACGGCATAGAGCTTGGCCCCATTGGCTTCATGCCGGAAGACCCCTCCGTACTGGGCGATGCGCTTTCCGCCCGTGGCTTGCAACTCATCGGTGGCGTGGTGTTCCGGCCGTTTCATGATGCAAGTAAATGGGATGAAGTGAAGGATGCGGCAATCCGCACCTGCAAGTCGCTCATGGCGCATGGCGCCAGGCATTTGGTGTTGATCGATTCCATTTCGCCACGCCGCGCGCCCACTGCAGGAAGATCGGATGAAGCCGAACAAATGTCGAAAGCCGAGTGGGAGGGCTTTGTATCTCGTTTCCGCGGCATCACAAAGATGGGCAGTGAGGAGTTTGGCCTCACCGTTTCACTGCATCCGCACGCCGCAGGCTTCATGGATTTTGAAGCGGAAGTTGAGCGACTTCTTGGTGAAATCGATGCAGACCTGCTGAAGCTTTGCCTTGATACCGGCCATTCGCACTACGCAGGGTTTGATCCGGTTGCCTTCATGCAGCGCCATTGGGAGAGGCTTGTGTACCTTCACTTCAAGGATATTGACCTGACCGTCAGGGCTGATGTAATTGCCAAGCGTACGAATTTCTATAAGGCCTGCGGGCAGGGCATTTTCTGCAACCTCGGTAAAGGCATGACGGATTTCAAGGCAGTACAGAAACTTCTGCTTGACATGGGCTATGATGGCTGGTGCACAGTGGAGCAGGATTGCGACCCTGCCGGCCCGACGATTCCCCTTGATGATGCGCGCTCCAATCGCGACTATCTGCGTTCAATTAATTTCTAATTTTTGGATTTATACATGGCACTTTTGAGCTGGGGCATGATTGGCGGTGGCGAGGGGAGCCAGATCGGACCCGTGCATCGCATCAGTTCTGCCTTGGACGCACGCTTTGCCTTGAAAGCGGGCGCACTTGACGTGGACCCGTTAAAAGGCCGCGACTTTGCCATACGCCTTGGCATCGCTGGTGACCGTGCTTATGGCAACTGGCAGGACATGTTGGCGGGCGAGAAGGACCGCAAGGATCGCATTGATCTCGTCACTGTCGCCACGCCCAACGCCACGCACTATACCATTGCCAAAGCTTTCCTTGACGCGGGCATTCACGTGTTGTGTGAAAAGCCCATGACCGTGACGGTGGAAGAAGCCGAGGACGTTGCCGCCGCAGCCAAGCGCAAAGGCACCATTTGCGCAGTCAACTATGGCTATACGGGTTATTCATTGGTGCGCCACATGCGGGCCATGGTGGCGCGTGGCGACCTTGGCAAGGTGAGGCTTATCATTGTTGAGTTCTCTCATGGATTCCACGCTGACGCGTCAGACGCCGACAACCCACGCATGCGTTGGCGCTACGATCCCGCACAGGCAGGTATCTCGGGCCAGTTTGCCGATTGCGGTATTCACGCGCTGAATATGGCGAGCTTCGTGTCCGGTCAAAATGCCCGCGAACTTTCAGCCGATTTTGTCTCCGCCATTGCCAGCCGCACGCTGGAGGATGATGCGATGGTGAATGTCCGCATGGATGGCGGCACTACCGTTCGACTGTGGACCAGTTCCGTAGCTGTG
>JANNFZ010000525.1:0-2580 GCA_031380375.1 Hyphomicrobiales bacterium | reverse complement strand
CACCAGAGCTGTTTCTTGCGGTCGCCAAGGCTGCGCGCCGACCAGTGGAACGATGGCACCAGGTGAATTTCAACACCCTGCCCGACATCAACAGACTGGCCCCAATCAAACGCTTCCGCCCCGCCGATGATCGTGTCATTGCCGAGCGGGCAGATGATGCGCGGATTGAATTTCTGCTTGAGCCGCGAGAGCGTCGCCACATCAAGATGGTCATAGTGGCCGTGCGACACCAGCACCACATCGATTGCCGGCAGCGCGTCAAAGGCAATGCCCGGCGCATTTGCGCGCTTTGGCCCGGCAAAGCTGAAGGGGCTTGCACGCTCGGAATAGACAGGATCCACCAGAATATTAAGGCCCGCCACCTGATAGAGAAACGACGCATGGCCAATGAGCGTCACGCGAAGGTCACGCCCTGCGACACGGGGCGGAGGCGTGTCGGCAAAGGAACTGGGAATCTTCCCTGGCCAGTCGGCGCGGGGATCGCGTCCGAATTTCCATTTCAACAGATAGGCAACAGTATTGAGTTCATCGCCGCCTTCCACAAAAAACCGCGTGCCGTCAAAATGGTCGCTGGCGGGGCCTGAATAAAATTTCTTTGCCATCAGACCAACAACGCTCCTTCGTGACGAAGCAACCATTCTTTGCGGTGAATGCCACCGCCATAGCCGGTCATCGTGCCGTTGGCACCAATGACGCGATGACACGGCACGACAATGGAGATTGGGTTCTTGCCATTGGCGAGGCCGACGGCGCGCATGGCATTCGGGTTGCCGATGCGTTTGGCCAATTCGCCATAGGAAATGGTGGAGCCGCAGGGGATGCGGCGGAGTTCAGTCCACACAGAGGATTCAAAATTTGTGCCGCCGCCATCCGTGAGGATGCCGTCAATGGCTTGAAGGTCGCCGTCGAAATAGCCCCGGATGTAATCCGAGATGCCAAATGGATTGCCGGCTTTCTGCAAATCAATGTCCCCGAAACGCGCTTTGACCTCCCGCGCCAACCGGTCGCCCTTGTCCTCAAATTCGAGCAGCAACACAACGCCATCACGGGCGACAAGGATCATGTCACCGATGGGTGTGGCAATGCGGTCGGTCTGGAAGCAGTGCATGGGTAGGGTTTAGAGCAAGGGGCGATCATTTGCATCCCATCTCTCCATGGCCGGGCTCGACCCGGCCAACCAGACTTTCAATCAATTCAACTACGGAAAGTCTGGATCGGCGGGTCAAGCCACGCCGATGGAGGACGATGCTGAGTTCGGAGGCGGCTTAGGACTTCTTCTTGAGAGGCCCATCGCCCAAGGTGGCGGAAATCCTGGCAGAAAGCTGTTCTCGCAAGTCCTTTGGCCCCGACCATGTGATATGGGCGAATTGTCGAGTATCGAAGTGTACGAGATCGATGAGATCTTTCCTGACAGTCCAAATCACTTCCTTTCCCAAACCTTTGGCGAAACCAGCTTCAAAGTATACTCCACCGCGAGCAATTGCCGTGTCCGAAGGAAGCCTAGGTATTTCACTCTTGGCAATGATTTCACTCGTAAAATCAGCAACAACAAACTTGGAGCGCCGAATTTCCGCAATAATCTCGTCGTCAATTTTGTTGTTATGTTCCTTGCGGTCAATACGCATTGGTCGGTATCCCGCATCTTCAATGGCAGACTTGAAGCCATTCTCGTAGCATTCATCCATCTGCGAGCCGAACCACATTGCAACAAAGGCCTGCTCGCTTTCAATCGAGGTTGATTGTCTACGCTCGGCTTCTTTCAACCCTTCAAAAGTGAGCGAGACAATGCATGATATTTTACCCATTGACGATAGGTCGGTGATATTCACAAAACCCGCATGCGAATTGAAATTGAGCAGCGAGATCGCGTCTGATTCATCAATGACTCCGCAATTTGCTGTCAAGACCTGCAACAAGGCGCTTCCAATCTTTGGCCCTTGTCCTGGATAGTTAATTGGAGCCAACTCAAAGCTAAATTGCTGATCCAACTTCTTCATGTTCCTATAAAGCCAATCTAGAGCTCGCCCGCATTGCTCCATGATTGTTGGGACAGTCAAGCTGGGAACTGAATCGAGAACGTATGAAGTCACCGTTGGGCAATCAACTCCTTGCTTGCGTTGGTCGCACAGCCAGTTTGTGAGCAAAACTCGTTTGGTCTGATCGAATTCATCGCTACCCTCAAGCATCTTCTTTGCAGAATTTGTAACTCTGTACGCGCCCCCTGTGCGATCTGAGAGCAATTCCAAATAGTCACCTGACGAACCGAGATACTTGGCGGGTGTTCCCCAAATTGCACATTTTTCTGGCCGATCTTTCTCAGTCATGTGTTACCCCAGCCGCTTCAGCGCCTCGCCGACTTTGGATTTGCGGGCTTCGAGGCCTGACTTTAACTCGCGGCTTTCCTCCAGTACATCCGGCGGGGCCTTGGCGACGAAGGCAGCGTTGTTCAAACGGCCATTGAGCACGCCCATGTCCTTGGCGATTTTTTCAAGCTCCTTTGCAAGGCGCGTGCGTTCGGCGGCAAAGTCAATGACGCCTTCCAGCGGCAGGGCAATTGTCGTTTCGTCGAGCACCATTTGT
>JANNFZ010000504.1:0-2678 GCA_031380375.1 Hyphomicrobiales bacterium | reverse complement strand
GTGGTGCGTCTCGAAACCCGCCCGCCCAATCTCGAGGGCGAAGGCGAGATCACCATGCGTGATCTGGTCAAGAACTGCCTGCGTATGCGTCCCGAACGCATCATCGTCGGCGAAGTCCGCGGACCCGAGGCTTTCGACCTTTTGCAGGCCATGAACACGGGCCACGACGGCTCCATGGGCACGCTCCACGCCAACAGCCCGCGCGAAGCCATCTCGCGCCTTGAATCGATGATCACCATGGGCGGCTTCGCTCTGCCGTCAAAAACCATCAAGGAAATGATCACTGGTTCGATCGACGTCATTGTCCAGGCCTCGCGCCAGCGTGACGGTTCCCGGAAGATCACCCATGTCACGGAAGTCGTGGGCATGGAAGGCGACGTCATCATCACCCAGGATCTCTTTGTCTATGAGATCATCGGTGAGGACGCCAACGGCAAGATCCTCGGCCGCCACCGCTCCACGGGCATCGCACGGCCGCATTTCTGGGACCGGGCGCGCTACTACAACGAAGAACGCCGCCTGGCCGAGGCCCTTGAAAAGGCCGAGACCCGCAACGAAGCCAACGAATAGAGAACCCGGGCCAACATGGAACTCTTTGGGCAGGACGTCACAGACATCGCCTTCATCTTCATGGTGATCATCGCGGCGGGCGGCCTTGTTGTCGCACTTGTCTATCCGATGATCGTGGCCACCGCCTCGTCGCGCCGTGTCGAGGCCATCGCCACTGGCAAGAAGGAAGCAAAGGTCTCGTCGTTTCGCGCCCGTTTCCAGGAAGACGCCAAGGACACGCGCCGCCGCGTCATCCAGGATTCACTGAAGCAGATCGAGGACCGTGAAAAGGAAAGAAAGCGCAAGATCACCCTCAAGAACCGCATTGAACAGGCGGGCCTTGAAATGTCGGTGCGCGGCTTCTGGATCATGTCGACGACAATCGCCGTGGTCTTCTTCATGCTCCCCACCATGTTCGGCCTGCCGCTGTATATCGGTGGCGCACTTGCTTTTGTGGGTTTTCTCGGCTTTCCCCGGTGGTTTCTCAATTTCCTGCGCAACCGCCGCCAGAATATTTTTCTCAACGATTTTGCCGATGCCATCGACGTGATGGTGCGCGGTCTTAAAGCCGGCCTTCCGGTCTCGGAAGCCATGAAGATCATTGCCTCTGAATCAGGCCCGCCCGTCGGTCCTGAATTCCTCGAAGTCGTTGACGGCCAGCGCATCGGCATCACCATCGACCAGGGCATTGAGCGCATGGTTGACCGCATGCCGCTTTCCGAAGTGAACTTCCTCGCCATTGTCATGACTATCCAATCAAAGACCGGCGGCAATTTGTCGGAAGCCCTCGGCAATCTCTCGCGCGTGTTGCGCGACCGCAAGAAAATGAAGCAGAAAATCAGGTCTGTGTCCCAGGAAGCCAAATCCTCGGCGGCCATCATCGGCTCTCTGCCCTTCATCATCATGGGTGCACTGACGATCCTCAATCCGTCCTATCTCAATCCGATGTTCGAGACGAGCATGGGCAACATGCTGCTGATCGGCAGCGGCACCTGGATGCTGATCGGTGTCCTCGTCATGCGCAAGATGATCAATTTCGAAATCTGACAAAGACCAGAAGAAGCCAAAATGGAATTCATCACCAGCCTGCTGCAAATAGAGACCATGGTCACGTTGCTCGTGGGCCTTGCGGCCTTTGGCACGGTGGTGACCGTCGCCGCACCCTATTTCGACGGTGACAAACTGAAGGCCCGCACCAAGGCCGTGACCGAAGAGCGCGACCGCTTGCGCACCCAGATGAAGGCCCAGCTTGGCTCGTCGGAAGCGCGCCTGCGCGAAAAGCAGAAGCGCAGCCTCTATCACCAGATCGTTGACTCCTTGAACCTGAAGTCGGTGTTCCAGGGCGATGCGGCACGCGATTCCCTGCGCCAGGCCGGTTTCCGCACGGAAAAGCACCTGATCACGTTCTTGGCCATGCGGGTCATTGCACCCATCATCATCGGCATCATTGTCTTTGTTTACACATCGACGCTGTTTGCCGACAAGGTTGCGCCCAACATGCGCGTTGCCTCGTCGCTCATTGCCATGGTCGTTGGCTTCTACATCCCGAAAATCGGCCTCTCCAACCTGATTTCCCGCCGCCAGGCTTCGATCAAGAAGGCGTGGTCCGATGCCCTTGACCTTTTGCTGATCTGCGTTGAATCGGGCATGGCCCTTGAACCTTCCATGCAGCGCGTGGCCCGTGAAATCGGCAGCCAGTCTGTGGCACTGGCCGAGGAAATGTCGCTGACCGTGGCCGAGCTTTCCTATTTGCAGGACCGCCGCAAGGCGCTCGACAATCTCGGAAAGCGCACCGGCCTTGAAACCGTGCGTGCTGTCGTCACAAGCTTGATCCAGTCTGAACGCTACGGCACACCGCTGGGCACGGCACTGCGCGTGCTCGCCCAGGAAAACCGCGACACGCGCATGGCCGAAGCTGAAAAAAAGGCCGCCGCCTTGCCGCCAAAACTCACCGTGCCGATGATCCTGTTCTTCCTGCCAGTGATCTTCGTTGTCATCCTCGGACCATCCGTCATCATGGTGATGAAGGTCGAGTAGTCTTGCGCACAGGTTGCTGAAAGGCCGAAAGCCCGTGGCGCGTCTTGAGCCAGTGGTGCGGCCGCACGATAAAATCCCAAAGTGCCGCCCAG
>JANNFZ010000552.1:0-4963 GCA_031380375.1 Hyphomicrobiales bacterium | reverse complement strand
CGCCGTCGCGGAAGGGATGACGGGCATAGATGCCAAGGGCCACGCCCTTTTTTTCGGCGCGCTCGATATTCTCTTCGCTGGTGCCAAGCGCTGCCACGTCGCGGCGAAAGTGCTGTAGATTTGCATTGTTGGCCGCCTGCGCGATCACCATCGGATGATCAGCCGAGAGCGCACAGAAACTGGCGCCGAACAGCGTGTCGTGGCGCGTCGTATAGACCATCAGCACATCGTCAAGTTTTCGCCCAGATTCATCCTCGAGATCGAACGAGAAACGCATGCCCTCGGAGCGGCCGATCCAGTTTTTCTGCATCAACCGGACTTTTTCCGGCCATTTGTCGAGGCTATCGAGGGCCGACAACAATTCCTGGGAATACTTGGTGATCTTCAGGAACCACTGGGCGAGCTCACGCTTTTCGACCATAGCACCGGACCGCCAGCCGCGGCCGTCGATCACCTGCTCATTGGCAAGCACCGTCTGGTCGACGGGATCCCAGTTCACCAGGGAAACCCGGCGCTCGACGAGGCCCACCTTCATGAAATCAATGAACATGGCCTGTTCATGCTGGTAATAATCGGGATCGCAGGTGGCAAATTCCCGCGACCAGTCGATGGCGAGCCCCATGGCTTTGAGCTGCTTCCGCATGGCCGCGATGTTTTCGTAGGTCCATTTTTTGGGATGGACGCCACGCTCGATGGCGGCATTTTCGGCTGGCATGCCAAATGCGTCCCAGCCCATGGGATGAAGGACGTTGTATCCGGCAGCCCGGCGGAAGCGGGCGATGACGTCACCCATGGTGTAGTTCCGAACATGGCCCATGTGGATGCGGCCGGACGGGTAAGGAAACATCTCGAGTACGTAATATTTTGGCCGCGCGGGATCGGTCACGGCTTCGAAGCTGCGCTTTTCCGTCCAATAGGATTGCCATCGGGGTTCGGCCACGCGATGGTTGTAACGTTCGACGCTTGCCGACATTGAAGGCCCTGAAATGTTGCAGATCGGCCCCGCACGTACCAGTCCTTGTCAGCCCCTGCAAGGCTGGCCATAAGCGCGCCATGACCAGTCCCGTTGTTGTTGCCTACCACGCTGTTTCCAAGGCGATTGCCGAGGCCTGTCGCACGGCCAGACGGTCACCTTCTGAAGTGACCCTCGTTGCCGTCAGCAAAACCCACGAGACGGATGTCATCCGCCCAGTTCTTGCGGCAGGCCATCGCATTTTTGGTGAAAACAGGGTGCAGGAGGCGAAGCTGAAATGGCCCTCCTTGCGGGCTGATTTTCCCGACCTTGAGCTTCATCTGATTGGCCCCTTGCAGGGCAACAAGGCGGCCGAAGCGGTGGCCCTGTTCGATGTCATCGAAACAATCGACCGGGACCGGATCGCCGCCACGGTCGCAGTCGAAATGAAAAAGCAGGGCCGAAACCCGAAATTGTTTGTCCAGGTCAATACAGGCCTCGAACCCCAAAAGGCTGGCATTGCCCCAGCCGAGCTCAAAAGCTTCTTGAATCGCCTCCGGAACGACCTGGGACTGACTGTGTCGGGCCTCATGTGCATTCCGCCAGCTGAGGATGACCCTGGCCCCCACTTCGCCCTCCTGCGCGGGCTTGCGGCGGAAAACGGCATTGCCGGCCTCTCCATGGGAATGAGTTCAGACTTTCCTGCGGCCATCGCCGAGGGTGCGACTTTCGTCCGGGTTGGTTCGGCTATTTTCGGCGCAAGGGGCTGAGCGGGCCTGTAGAAGACCAGATCACGAGTTTAGCGTCTTTCCGGGTCATCCCAAGAATGATTTTCACGTCCCGCAGCGACACCGCAATGCAGCCCGCCGTAGGGCCAAGGTCGGGCCTCCTCAAGTGGAAAAAAACCGCACTTCCACGGCCCTGGACCCTTGGCCTTTCGTTGTGAGAGAGCTCGACCACAATGTCATAGAGCCCGTCAGTCCGTGTCATTGTCTCATGGGAAGCGGCGTAGGGCATGGCGACGAGGCGGTTGTAGTTCCGGTCACGGGGGGTCTCACACCAGCCGTCCCGGGGCCGCAACGGCAGAGCCGCATCGCGCGGCGGAAAGAGCCGGTCCTGCCGGTAGAAAACCCGACGCAAGGCAAAGTCCCCGACGGGCGTTCCGCCATCGCCTTCGCGTTTTCTATGAATGCGACCAGTGCGGCCCAACGAACAGGGAAAAACCAGCGATCCCAGCCGCATCAGGCCCCGTTGCGACGCCAGGCTGATCGCGTGAACGTGAAGATATGCTATGAGTCGGCTCACAGCAGCGTGTGTTGCAGGCAAGCGCCGACTGGCGCAAGTCCCCTGACTTGAAGCAAAGGTAACGGAACCGTCATGAGCGCCCAAAAGAAAATCCTGATTGTTGATGACGACGACACCTTGCGGGAAACCCTGAAAGAACAATTCACGCTGCATGACGAATATGCCGTAAGCGATGTGGCCACTGCCACGGCGGGTGTAAAACTCCTGAAACAATGCCCTTTTGACCTGGTCATCCTCGACGTCAACCTGCCGGACATGGATGGGCGCGAGGCCTGTAAACTTTCCCGCCGCAACGGCTATAAGGGCCCGATTATCATGCTGACGGCACAAAGCTCTGATGCCGATACAATCCTCGGCCTGGATGCCGGCGCCAATGACTATGTGGTGAAACCCTTCCGCTTTGCGGTTCTTCTGGCCCGGGTGCGCTCGCATCTCCGCCAGCACGAACACAGCGAGGACGCCGTGTTCCGGGTTGGTCCTTACACTTTCAAGCCTGCCGCCAAGGTTCTGATCCGCGACGACACCAAGAAAATCCGCCTGACCGAAAAGGAAACGGCAATTATCAAGTTCCTCTATCGCGCGGGCGAAGCCAGTGTCAGCCGCGAAACGCTGTTGCAGGACGTCTGGGGCTACAATGCTGGCGTTTCCACGCACACGCTGGAGACCCATATCTACAGGCTCCGGCAGAAGATCGAGCGCGATCCCGCCCATGCGGAAATCCTGGTGACCGAAGGCGGGGGTTATAAGCTCATCCCTTGATTGTTGCCGCTCTTTGTTGCCAAAAGGGGTTGAGCAAGGGGGGGACCGATTTGAACTTGGACAACCACGACAGGGGTTGCAATCAGCCATGAGCATCAGGGCGGACGCCGAGAGCTTGCGTCATATTGCCCTGTTCCGGGAATGTGATTCAGTGCCCCTGCAAGTCATGGCCTTTGCGGCAGAGCGCCAAAATTTCATGCCTGGCGAAAACATCATCACCGAAGGTCAAGCGGCCAGTGCTGCCTTTTTCATCATGAGCGGCGAAGCATCCGTCCAATCCAAGCACCAGGAAATTGCCCTTGCCGAGCCAGGCTCCATGCTTGGTGAAACCGCCATGATCAGCAAGGCCCGCTATGCGGTTTCGGCAATTGCAAAAACCCCTGTGCAATGCGCCCGCATCGATCAGGCACTCTTTCTGAGGGTGGTGGTTGAGTATCCGGACTTTGGCCGGGCTGTCGCCATGGCGCTGTCGAAAAAGCTTGAGCAATCCATGCGGGAACTGGATTCGGTGCGCAGCATGATCGGCAAGGGCCGGGGTTTCTCAGACCTCAAATAAAAAGTCAAATGTCGAAGCGCACCATGACGGGTGCATGGTCTGAGGGTTGCGTCCAGCCGCGGGCTTCGCGGCTGACGCGAAGATCACGACTGCGCTCCGCCAGTTCGCGGTTGGACCAGATGTGGTCTAGGCGGCGGCCCTTGTTGGCAAGGTCCCAGTCCTTGGCGCGATAGCTCCACCATGTATAGAGTTTTTCCTCCGCCGGCACATGGCGGCGCATCACATCATGCCAGTCACCGGCGGCAATGATCTTCTGCATGGCCTCGGTCTCGATCGGTGTGTGGCTCACCACTTTCAGCAGGTCCTTGTGCGACCAGACATCGTGGGGCAGTGGCGCAATATTGAGGTCGCCGACGAGGATGCGATAGGATTTCTTTTTCGCAGTCCTCTTTGACCAAACCAGAAGTTCATCAAGGAACTGCAGCTTGTGAGCAAATTTCTCGTTGATCCTTGGGTCGGGCTCATCGCCGCCTGCGGGCACATAGAAATTATGGAGTTCAATTGGGGTGTCGCCCGCAAAAGCCACACTGATGTGGCGGCTGTCGCCCTTGGCGCAAAAGTCATGGGAGTGTTGTGCCGTGAAAGGCAGGCGTGAGACAATGGCGACACCGTGATAGCCCTTTTGGCCAAACTCGGCGACGTGGCCGTAGCCCAGGTCCTTCAAGGAAGATGACGGGAATTGGCCCTGCGGACATTTGGTTTCCTGAAGGCAAAGCACATCGGGCTGCCATTCCCCAAGCAAACGTTCGACGTTGCCAATCCGGAGCCGGACCGAATTGATATTCCATGTTGCGACAGAAAAACCCATGCTGCTTGATGGCACGGGCCCCGCAATCTGCCAAGTTTGTCTGTGGATAATTCAGTCGCCGCCGGGGACAGTATTGGTTTTGATGACGAAAAGCTTCTGGTCGATCTTCACGTCCTTCTCGAAATTGGCAAATTGCACGGTGGTGCGGCGTCCCTTGCCATCGACAATCACCCATTGCTGCAAGGTGTCCTGCACATTGTCATAGACCAGCACGATGTGGCCGCCAAGCTTGCCGGTCTTGTCGGCCAAGGCAATGGTCGTGAGGCCATCGGCCTCATCCATGGAGATGACGTCCGCTTCCTTGAGAAGATCGACTTTCTGTGACACGATGAAACGCAATGGTGTTGCCTTCAGGGGAACCTGGTCACCCTTGGCATTTTCCTTCTTCTTGTTCTTTATCATCAGCCACTTGCCGTCGGACACCACCAGCAGCGGATTGGGCGGCTCGTATTCAAAGCGGATCTTGCCAGGCTTGCTGATCAGCAGGACACCACGGGTCGTCGTGCCCTTTGGGCTGATCTGCGTGAAGTCGCCGCGCAAGGTCTGGAAGCTGTTGATGAAGGCGTTGATGCGCTTCACGGCA
>JANNFZ010000547.1:0-4703 GCA_031380375.1 Hyphomicrobiales bacterium | reverse complement strand
CTCGGCACCGAAAAGATCCGCATCGCCATCGAAGCTGGCGTCCGCACGGGCTGGGACCGCTTTATCGGCACCGAAGGCAAATTCATCGGCATGACGGGGTTCGGCGCATCGGCACCAGCGGAAGTGTTGTACAAGCATTTCGGCATCACGGCTGCGGCAGTCGTGAAGGCGGCAAGCAGCTAACCAATGCCGCAACTGCCTGGTCGTTACCGCACGAGTCGCACTTCAACGCCTGCATCAAACTTTGCCCATGAAGCGTCCGCCGTGTAGGCAGTGGCACCTAGTTGTGCCGCGAGGGCCAAACAGGCCCGGTCACCAATCGACAAGCCTAGATGCTTGCTGCGCTCGCGCATTGCGCCCGCTGCAAAAGCTTGTTGCTGGTCGAAGGGAACCACAGCCAAGTTGAGTTCCTGCAGCATTGGTTGTGCTGTATCGAGATCAATACCGCGATCTTGCAGCTTTGAGACAACCTCTGCCCAATTTACCGCACTTATGACCGCGTTATCCAAAGCCGCAGCAACGACATCACTTCCGTTCTCGGTCCAGAACAGCGCCAGCAAGGCTGAAGCATCCAAAACGACTTTCATTGGCGATTGGCTTCTTGGCGACGCTCTGCCAACAGTTCATCGGCGACCGATCCTTGTCCCTTGTCCTGCTGCCGGACGAGCGCCTGTAAACGCTGGAATGCAAGTTTTTGCGGGATGATCCGCAGTTCTCCATTTTCAATCCGGGCGGCGAGCCGCGTTGAGTCATCGATCCCCATGGCGGCACGGAAAGCCAGGGGAACGAGCACACGACCATCGCGCCCCATTTGCACCACCACACTCTCGCTGCTGGCTCCCAAGGAACCCTGGGAGCGAGGCGGCGACGAATAGGTTTTTGACCACAAATAGTATTGAGTTGAGGCGGTATTCTGATTGCCGCCTTCGCGCGCATAGGCGTCCACAACTTCTTGCCAAGTCGCTTTGCGCTCAGTTCGATGCGAGATTTGATCAGCAATCGCCCAAACGCGTTCAGTCAGCGTACCTTTTGTCGGCCGCCGAAGTTCAGAAGTTGACGCCATTGCCCTTCTCCTCTGCTGGAATATTGATAATATCCCACAAAATATGTTTTATGTCAATTTATTTTTTATGTCAGAAAATAGTATTGCCGTAAACCTTGTGCTACTCGGCACCGAAAAGATCCGCATCGCCATCGAAGCCGGCGTCCGCACCGGCTGGGACCGCTTCATCGGCGTTGACGGCAGGTTCATCGGCATGACGGGCTTTGGTGCTTCAGCCCCTGCGGAAGTGCTGAACAAGCATTTCGGCATCACGGCGGCAGCGGTTGTGAAGGCGGCGATGAAATAACCCTGACTATTTGCAGCCTTGCGCCCAGGTCAGAAAATTCTTGTCCACCGGCAATGTGACCGTCTGTTCGCCCACGACCGCCTCAACGCTCTTTGATTTTGTGATGGCCACAGCGATTTCTTCGTCCTTGCCGGACTGGCTGTGAATCGTGAGCCACCAGGCACCAGTCATTTCGGCGTATTGCATATCGGAGATGAAATACTCGAAGCTCTTGCCACCAGCCTTGAGCATGACCTGCTTTTCTTCCGCTGTGATGGCCGCCGCCACGTTCTTGGCATCAACGTCGGCCAGCACGATTGTGATGTTTGCGTCGGCGTTGCAAGACAGCGTGGCGATCTGGCATTCGCCGCCACAGCTTGGATCTTCGAAACTGATATTGGACGACTTGACGCCATCCTGTGTACTCGTTTCGAGTTGCGTTGCAATCTCGCCTGCGCCGACAGGGCCGCACCAAAACAACGTCGCTACAAGGGCCGTTGGCAGTGTGCATTTGTTCATCGGTTGACCATAGGTCATGCCCATGGCAACAGGCAAGCCGTCGCCGGCAAGTCGGAAACATTGCCTCTTTTCACCCTTCTCCTCTTGAGCTACGCACTGCATCCGAAACGCCGAGGAGTTCCCCATGCCCGCCTTCCGCACGCTCGATGATGTCAATGTCGCCAGCAAGCGTGTCGTCATCCGGCTCGATCTCAACGTGCCGATCGCCAATGGCGTTGTCACTGACACGACGCGCATTGACCGTGTCGTTCCCACACTGAAGGAATTGATTGCCAAGGGTGCCTCCGTCATCATCCTCGCGCATTTCGACCGGCCGAAGGGCAAAGTCGTGCCCGAAATGTCACTGAAGCCTGTGGCACCAGCGCTCGAGAAAGCACTCGGACATAAAGTGCAATTCATTTTCACTGATTGGCAGTCAGCGACAACGGTTACGGCAAGGCCGGGTGATGTCATTCTCATGGAAAACACCCGCTATCACGCAGGCGAAGAAAAGAACGACATGGGCTTTGCCAAAATGCTGGCTGGCCTTGGCGATATTTTCGTGAACGATGCATTCTCTGCTGCCCACCGCGCACATTCTTCGACGGAAGGCATTGCCCATATCATCCCGGCCTATGCCGGTCGCGCCATGCAAGCGGAGCTGAGCGCACTTGCTGCAGCACTCGAAACCCCGAAGCGTCCGGTCATCGCCATCGTCGGTGGCGCCAAAGTCTCGTCGAAACTCGATCTTCTCGGCAACCTCGTGAAAAAAGTGGAAGCGCTTGTCATTGGCGGTGCCATGGCCAACACGTTTCTTTTTGCGCAAGGCCACGAAGTCGGTAAATCCCTCGTCGAAAAAGACCTGGCCGAGACAGCCCGCAACATCCTTGTGGCCGCCGAGAAAGCCAGCTGTGCCGTCATCCTCCCGGTTGATGCCATCGTCGCCAAGGAATTCAAGGCCCATGCCGAAAGCAACGACTATGGCGTTGATGCCATTCCCGCCGATGGCATGATGCTCGACGTGGGCCCCATGTCGGTTGATCGCGTCAAGGCCGCCATTGACGGAGCCCATACCTTGATCTGGAACGGCCCTTTCGGGGCCTTTGAAATGCAACCCTTTGATGCCGCCACGGTGGCCATCGCCCGCCACGCGGCAAAGCGTTGCAAAGCCGGGAAACTCATCGCCGTTGCTGGTGGTGGTGACACGGTGTCAGCGCTCAATCATGCCGGTGCCGCCGATGACATGACTTATATCTCGACGGCTGGTGGCGCATTCCTCGAATGGATGGAAGGCAAGGAACTCCCCGGCGTCAAAGCGCTGGAGAGGACTGCTTAAGCGACCTGCTGTAGCGCCTCACTTCCGCCCATGGCAGTCGAAGTCACAAGCGCCAGCAAGTCTTCCATGGAATGGCTGACAGCATCGGCCGTCCGGTTGAACTGCTCGACAAGTTGTGCATTCATCAGCGCTGCTTTTTCCACATTGGCAACACGCGCATCGACCTGCTTGACCGCTACAGATTGTTCCTCGCTGGCAACGGCGATGAGTTTCACGAGGCTGGCCGCCTGATCGGTGGCGCTGCCGATTTCGTCAAGCTTCGCTGCCATCGAGTCAACGAATGTGGTGCCTTGCGCCAATTGCGCGGCACTTTGCTCGATGTGGCTGCGGACATCCTTCAGCGCCTCGGCACTGCGCTGCGCAAGGGCCCGGACTTCCGCCGCCACGACGGCAAAGCCCCGTCCCGCTTCACCAGCACGGGCCGCTTCAACGGCGGCATTGAGGGCAAGAATATTGGTTTGGAAGGCGATGTCACTGACAAGATCGACAACCGCCATGACGTTCTTCGACGACTGGATGATCTTGGCCATGGCCTCGCGCGTTGTCGCCGAAATCTCACCTCCTTCTTTCGCCGCATGGCTCGCCTCAAGTGACAGCTTGCTGGCCAATTGCGAGTTGTTGAAATTCTCAACGACCGCCTGGCCAAGCTGGCGGATGGCTGCCGTCATGTCGGTCAGGCTTTCCATTTGCCGTTCGGTTTGCCGCGTCAATGCCGCAGCCCCGGTGTTCAGGATGGCCGTGCTCTGCCCGATGTTGGCAACACTGCCCTTGGTCTGGGCAATCACTTCGCTCAAGCTGTCGGATTCCTTCTCAAGCTTCATGCGAAGCCCAACGGTCTCCGAGACATCGACCAGGCTGACCGTGGCGGCACCATTGCCGGATTGGCCGGACCAACCCGAACTTATCACCAGCATGTGGCGTTCACGGCCATCGGCACTGCGCACGGTGGTTTCAAAACGCTGTGCCGTGCCCGGAAAACCAATGTGGTCCGCCGCGAAGAACTTCCGCACTTCGGCAAATCGCGCCGGCGCATGCTCAAGTCCGAAATAGGCAAGGCACAAGCCATTGGCAAAACTGATGGCGCCGCTGCTGTCAATTTGCAGAATGCCGACCGGCACCGTGTCGGCCAGCACGCGGTATTGTTCTTCCCGCCTCTTGATTTCCGTCAAGTCACTGTTGAGGCCGATCAGATAGGTCTTGCCGTCAGGCGTTACCAGCCGGGCTTTCCGAGTGAAGACGCTTGTTTTGAAGCCGTCGCTTCTGATGATCTCTTCTTCCGCAGCATTTTCCGCGCCTGAATTCAGCACTTCAAGATCGCGCGCGATGAAACCCTTGGCGTGTTCTTCACCATAGACTTCAATGTCCGTGGTGCCGAGCAATTCACTTTCAGTCTTGTTGACGAGTCTGCGGTTTGCGGCATTGGCCAGAATGGTGCGGAGGTTTTCATCCTTCACGAACACTGACGTTGGAAGATTTTCAATAATGCTCGCCAGCACAGTGATGTCCGAAACCCTTGCCGATTGATCTTTGTCAACTTTTTT
>JANNFZ010000515.1:0-2850 GCA_031380375.1 Hyphomicrobiales bacterium | reverse complement strand
GTCGGAATTCTCGCAAAATCTGGGCCGTACATAGTCGCCAGTTTTCGTTGGTTTTCAGTCCAGATTTTATAGTCGTCAGACATGGCTTGGTGCCGTGTGGACAAATCCCGTACCCGCATCATCGGTGACGTGATCACCATCGAGGAGTGGGACAGCAAAATCGTAACCGAGGGATTTGAGCGGGTGGTCGCATTGCAGGTAGCGCGGGTCGACATCATCCAATTTCCGGGATGACTCGACCTTCGCCAATTTGAGAATTCCCTCCGCAAGCCTATTAGCGAGAATCAGAAACTCGCCTTGTTTGACCCAATTTCCTTCAGGTGCTGATAGGACTTCGTACAACCCATATTCAATCCTGTTGGAGAAACTGATCGCACGATTGCCCGGAATGGTCCAAGGAGTCGTTGTCCAAATTACGACTTTGGCAATACGCTGCTTATTCACAAGTTCAGAATCTGCGAGCCCACCTTCGCCATAAATTGTTCCTGGCCCAGTATTCACGGAGGATACCGGAAACTTCACATAGATCGCGTCGCTGGTGTAATCGTGATATTCGACCTCGGCTTCGGCAAGTGCTGTCTTCTCGACCACGCTCCACATCACCGGTTTTGATCCGCGATAGAGCTGACCCGTATCGGCGAACTTCATCAATTCCCTGGCGATCACCGCTTCGCTTTTGAAATTCATCGTGGTGTAGGGATTGTCCCAGTCACCCTCGACGCCGAGGCGCTTGAATTCCTCGCGCTGCACATCCACCCAGTGCGAGGCAAATTCCCGGCATTCCTTCCGAAACTCATTGACCGGAACCGCGTCCTTGTTCTTGCCCTTGGCGCGGTATTGCTCTTCGATTTTCCATTCGATGGGCAAGCCATGGCAATCCCAGCCCGGCACATAGTGTGAGTCGAAGCCCGCCATCTGGGCGGCGCGCGAAACCATGTCCTTCAAAATCTTGTTGAGCGCATGGCCGATGTGAATGTTGCCGTTGGCATACGGAGGCCCATCGTGGAGCACGAATTTCGTCCGGCCCTTGGCAGCGCTACGCATCTGGCCGAACAGGTTCATGTCCTTCCAGCGCTTCAAAAGCTGCGGCTCGCGCTCCGGAAGCCCTGCCTTCATGGGAAAATCGGTCTTGGGCAAGAACACTGTGTCGCGGTAACGGTCGGTTTTCTTCGGTGCATCATTCATGATGCGGCGCACATAACAGGTTGTAACCCCAGAATAAAGGGCGATAGCCTAGGTCTCTGCTGCGTAGACCCGTGCGCGAAATGCCTGCGCGAGGTCGTCAATGTCCGCTCCAAAGGGCCGCGTCGTATCATCATCCGGGAAATGTTGCGTGGTCAGCGCCGCCAAGGCTTTCAATGCTTCCGGCACCGGACGGTTGGTGACGTCCAAGGCGCGGACAGCAATTGGAGCGAGAGTCGCCAGCGCAAGTTCAAGCAATTCTCCGGCACGCTCCAGTTTGGTCCAGGCGAGAAACACCGGTGACGCCACATCATCCTGGCCAAAACCGCCGGATTCAGAACCGGGCAACAAGGTTGCCTGAGCCAGCATGCGGCATTCCTCCTCGTAGCCGACAATGGCCATGGGCAGGCAGCCCAGATAACTGCGACCGTCATTGTAGCCAAGGAACGGCGGCAGCAACGACACCGGACCATCGAGCAGCTTGGCGGCGATGCGGCCTGCCAGCACAATGAGATTGGCACTGGCCGCCGTGAGCGCATCCATGGCGGCGGGACTTTGCGCATTGTGATACCCCCCAGTGCTGATGACTGGGTCCGCGCCGATCAGTTCGCCCTTCGGAATGACGACGGGATTGTCGGTGACTGCCATCAGTGAATGGCGCGCAATCTCCTCGGCGGCTTCCACAGCGCGGTGGGCCTCGCCCAGCATGCGCGGCAGAATACGAATGCTGACGGGTGCCTGATAGGGCCGTCGCCCATCAACCTTCACACCTGCAAGAAGCCGTCTCAAAGTTGAGAGCGCCCAGGTGTCATGGGGATTGTTCCAGCAGTTCTCGAGTTCGGCGGCAAAATGCCCAAGCGGTGCATTGAAGGCCTCGATGGCCAAAGCGAAAACTTCGCTCGCCACATCAAGGCGGTTGCGCGCCGCCAGTGCCGCATCAGCCACCAGCGCAGAAGCCGCAGGTGAACCATTGACCAGCGCCAGCATATCCTTCTCGGCAAGTACAACTTTCTGCGTCATCGGCAAAAAGAGATGCGAGAGCGAGAGAATTTCTCCGGCCCCGCCCTGCCCGCGCGACGGCACGGGTGGCAGCGGTTCGCCATCGAGCAAACCCGCAACGGCCTCGGCGACATGGGGTGAGACGGCGCCGTGACCCTCGATGAAATTGGCAAGCCGTGCAAAGACCATGGCTCGCGTCACCCGCTCCGGCAGCGGATCACCCCAGGATGCGGCGCGGTGGTGGGTTGGCTGTTGGGCGTGGGCTTTCCGTTGTTCGGCGTTCAAGCGGTTGCGGGCGTGTTGGCCATAGCCTGTGTTGACACCATAGATGGTGATGGCAGGATCATCGACGAGCGCCATGAAGTCAGCCCTCGCGGCTTTCATTTTGGCTTTGGCCCTGGCTCCAAAGGATACAGCTTCGCCGCCCCAGGCGACGCGCTTGACATGCGCAAGGGTAAAATCCCGCCGGGTTTCCAGGATGACTGTCATGTGCGCCTCGATTCAATATTCAAAGGCTAAGCGCGGCACGGGGTTCATTGCAAACTGCAAATGCCCACCCCGGCGAACCACAAGGTGAAGTGCAGGAAACATTGCGGCCCCCTCTCCCGCGAGGGGAGAGGGTTTAAGAGACCTTCTCCCCTTGTGGGAGAAGGTGCCGAGCAACTTTCG
>JANNFZ010000514.1:0-6220 GCA_031380375.1 Hyphomicrobiales bacterium | reverse complement strand
GGCACGCCGACCTCACGGGCCTTTGAAACAGCGGTGGCCGAGCTTGAAGGCGGCCATGACTGCAGGGCCTGTCCCTCCGGCCTTGCCGCCATAACTGCAGCACTTCTTTCGTTTCTCAAATCCGGTGACCATCTGTTGATGGTTGACACGGTCTATCATCCGGCGCGTCATCTCTGTGATACTGTTCTGAAGGGCCTCGGCATTTCGACGACCTACTATGCCCCGCTCATCGGCAAAAACATTGCAGCGCTGATACAGGCCAACACCCGGGTGGTTTATTGCGAAAGCCCCGGCTCCCAGACCATGGAAGTGCAGGACGTGCCCGCCATCGCCGAAGCCGCCCACGCACGCGGCGCCATCGCAGTGGTCGACAATACCTGGAGTGGTGGACATTATTTCAAGGCCTTCGCCCACGGCACTGATGTCTCGATCCAGGCCGCCACAAAATATATTGTGGGGCACTCCGACGCCATGCTCGGCACGGTGACCTGCAACGCCGCCACCTGGCCGCAGTTCAAGGAAACCCATGGGACCATGGGCTACTTTGCCGGGCCCGATGACATGTACCTGGCCTTGCGCGGACTTCGCACGCTCGATGTGCGCCTTGAGCGCCACATGAAGAACGCGCTGACCATGGCGGAGTGGTTCCGCTCCAGGCCGGAAGTCGAAACAGTACTGCATCCTGGCTTGTCAAATTCGCCCGGCCATTCAATCTGGAAGCGTGACTTCACCGGTTCGTCGGGCCTGTTCTCTGTCGTCCTCAAGCCAGCCAGCGAAAAGGCCGTGGCCGCCATGCTCGACGGCCTCGAATTCGTTTCCATGGGAGATTCCTGGGGCGGTTTTGAGAGTCTTGTAGTGCCGTTTCATCCGCATCGCACCGCCGTGGAATGGACTTCCAGGAACCCATGCCTGCGCTTCCATATTGGCCTTGAACACACCGACGACCTGATCGCTGACCTCAGTGCCGGGTTTGAACGGCTTGCGCGGAGCTGAAGCGCATCGCCAACGTCGCTTGAATTCCGCCGCCCCCGCACTATCTCTCTACCCTACGGAGGCGTCACATGAAGAAACTTGCCATCAGTCTGCTTGCCCTTGCTTGCTTTGCCCGACCAGCCTTCGCACAGCAATCAGACGACCCGGAATTGATTTTCAAAAAAACAACAGTCTGGCGCATGCTTTCGCCGGACGCAAAGCTTGCCACCTATGTTCTCGATGATCCGGGCGTCGAAGGTGTCGCTTGCTATTTCACAGTGCCGGAAATCGGCGGCTGGGCAGGCTGGGCGGGTTTTGCCGAAGAACGATCGGAAACCTCAATTTCCTGCCGCCAAATCGGGCCCATAACGATCAAGGCAAAGTTCGAGCAGGGCCATGAAATATACCGCCAACGCCGGTCGTTGTTCTTCAAGAAAATGCAGATCGTGCGGGGCTGCGACGTGAAGCGCAATGTCCTTGTCTATCTCGCCTATACCGACAGGATCATCGAGGGATCGCCGCAGAATTCCAATTCCTCGGTTCCGATCATGCCATGGGGCACGGCACCCGCCGCCAAATGCGCCGACTACGTCACGCCCTGAACTCACGAACCGACATAATGCAGTGAAATCGCCACGGCTTGCAGGGCTTCAGCCAACTGGCCATGGCGCTTGCCAATGCCCTCCTCGGGGCGTGGCACATAAATTCGCCCGGCGTGGTCCTCACCATGGATCAGCGCAATGGCGACAGAAAGGCTTGTCTGGTCTGTGAGCAATGTCGCATTGGTGAAATAAGTGCCAATCTGGTTGTTGTCCGAATTTCTTCTTTCACTATGAACGAAATCGCCTGACCAGGTCACTGTGGAGAGCGGAACCGACCTTCCTTCTGTCGCCAAAGCCTGGAAGCTGTTCGCCTCTCCCGCCTGCGCGCAGGCCACTTCCAGATCATGGGTCGCAAGTGAACGGTGCAGCGGATTTGTGGGTGTGAGATTGGCTTGCTTTCCCAACACTTGCCGGATGGCATCAGCATAATCGGCGCCGATGGCAATATTGCCCGCCTCAAAATAGTCTCCACAATAATCTGCAACCAAAATGGCCATGGCGAGCGCAAAGGACTGGCTTGCGGCGTTGACCGGTTGCCTGCGGAACAATGCAGACTTGATGAGCGGCAGGGTGTCGGTGTGGCAATTGCTTTCAAAACTGACGGCGGTTTCACCCAAGGCGGCGTTGAAGGAGATCACGCATTTCATCAGTGCGACCTCCCGCCCATGGTAACATCGGTCAGCATGCCGCCATTGCCGAGTTGTTCAAAACCCGTGTTGCACAGGCGCTCCAATTTGAGTTTGCACCGCCTGATCTCGTCATAGCCCTTGATGGCGGCAGTCAGCAGGAAATAAAGTTCACGCTCGCCATCCCAATCCGCCACAATCGCCGTCAATTCCGCCAGCGCCGGATCAGCCACCAGCCGCGACCGCGCCACCAGCACATCGGCGCAATCAAGAAACGGCTTTGACCGCAACACACGTTTTCCCTGTTCGACAGCGACGGCCTTCCAATCATAGGGCTGTTGGCGGTCCAACTCGGCCTGCCGCAGCGACAGGACATCGATGGGCGCGTCCAACAGGGCCTCGATACGTTGTCGCAGGGCATTGGCCCTGGCGAGGCCTTTCACCGGCAGTGTCCTGAAATAGACAGCCCGGTTGGCACCAGACCTCCGCATGCAAAGCGCGCCCGGCTGAATGCTGTGAATCTGTTCGATCAGCGACCTTACGGGTTTTGCTGCTCTGCCTTTGCCGCTGGCTTCGGGCGCTGGCTGGGCCATCTCCATCGCAGAAACCGGCACGAGCAACTGCCATTCGCCAAGATAGCCAGGCAGCAGTTGGAGAATTGAATCCATCGACAGGATGTTGGTGCAATAGACTTCGGCATCAACCGCCTTGGCCATTTCAGCTATGGCACCCTGCCTGTTCCAACCCATCATTGCAGCAATGCGGCCCCGGGCCGCAAGGCCGTTGGAAACCTGGCTCGACAGTCCTGTCAACGTGACGTTGGCGGAGTGAAAGCGCCGCAGGACGAGATATGAGCGGGTGTGCGCGACATCGAGGCCCATGGCCGCCATGCGCATTGCAAGATCAAGATCAGAGCCCAAGGCGAAAGCTTCGTCATAGGGGACGGCACGCATGACGTCGGCTCTGTAAAGGCAGGTGGGATGGGCCGTGATCTTGCCGGTGCCCCTCATAAGGGTGGCGAGACTCCGCTCCTTGCCCTGGTTGCGCTCGATCAAGCCCGTCGATTCATCGAAATCAATCCAACCGCCATGGCAGCCATGCAAGCGCCCGTCTTTCTCAAACACGCGCAACTGGTCGGCAAGGCGATTGGGCAAGGCGATGTCATCATCATCAACCACGCAAATGTAACGCCCACGGGCAGCATGGGAAATGACATTGCGGGATTTGGGAATTGAGCCTTCCTTCAGCCGCTCCAAGGTCAAGCGGGCAGGCCATTTCACATTGCCGAGTGACTTCTTGAGTGCTGCAAAGTCCCTGTCTGTGGAGCCATTGTCGCAGACAAAGACCTCAACATCATTGTTGATCTGGCCTTTGAAACTGTTGATCGCCTCTTTCAACATCCGGTCGCGGCCGGGCCTGCCCGTGGTGGCAATGGCGAGTGTCACAATGGGTTTCAGTGATGCAATGACCGCAGGCTTGGCAAGTGCAAGCGCGTTGGAATGGCGGAATGCCAGGCTCCGGAAAACGCTGCGATCGGACTTTGCCAATTCCTGGTTTTTCTGGCGGTGGCTGGCAATGCCGGTTTTCGCATAGGAAGGCGGATGCCAAACATGGAAAATCGAAAGCTTTGACCTGTCGGTCCAGGCGAAGCGGATGCCGGCATGCCGGATGCGTTCCTGGAAATCATTGTCCTCGTTGCCCCAGCCCGTGAAGCGCGAGTCAAAGCCGCCGATCCGGTCCCAGGCGTCGCGCGAGAAGAACACCAGCCCGCCCTGCCCCCATTTTGGCCTGAGGCGACCTTGCAAATCCCTGCCCTTGGTTGCCTTGGCCAACGCATCCTTGAGCGATGTAAGATGATCGAGATCGACCGTCTGTGTCACGGCAAGGCCAAGGTCGCCATTGGCGATCTGGTCCACAGCCTCATCGAAGCCAGCGCGACCCGCGGCACTGACCAGGATGTCGGCATCAGTCTTGGCGAAGACCGGTCCCGCCCCCAGTAACACCCCCGCGTTGATGGCCTCGGCAAGACTCCAGGTAACGGCCTTGAGTCGGACCGACCGTACGGGAATTCCTGCCTTGATCTTGAGTCTGATCGGTTGCGATGAACCAAAATCAACAATGAGTATTTCTGTCAGCCGCTTCGACTTGAGCGCCAAAAAGCTTTCAACACAGGCTGACAGCCTGTCAGTTGGCCAGTCTCGCACCGGTATGATCAAAGTCAACATGGAGCCGCAATCCCCCCGCCGACACGAAACGAATCATGTGGCGGTCCCATGCCTGATGTGGCATGCGGCTCAAATCATTGGCAAGTGTGGAGGTTAGCCCGCGACGCCCTCGGAACCTGTCGGAAACACGCAGCCTTGGTTGCCATCCTGGTTGTCGGACTGGCCTTGGGAATCAGTATGGCACCGGATATCGTCCAGCACGGAACCACGCAATGCCGAATCCTGTGCGAACGATTGGCTGCCTGTGCTGCCTAAAATGAGGGCTGCGGCGAACGCGAGGTTCAATTTTTCAAGATATTTACGCTTTTTCACAGACTTTGCCGCCGAGATGAAGACTTGAAATCCTCTTCTCTCAGGAATTCTTCAAAATGCGGTTAATTGCAGAAGTGAACAATTTGTAAATCGCGGCGTTGGTGGGCCCGCCAGGACTCGAACCTGGAACCAGACGGTTATGAGCCGTCAGCTCTAACCATTGAGCTACAGGCCCACCCTGCGAACCGGTTTTGCACCGGATGGGCGGTGGCTATAGCAAATCCTGTCGCCATGCTATAGGCCCATCATGAACGTCCAAGACAAAAACAAAACACTGACACCCGAGGCCGCCGTTGAACGGCTGGTCGCTCTCCACAGTGCGGCGACGGCAAGCCTCAAATCCGCATTGGAAACCTACTACCGGGACCGCACGCCGCCCTCGCCCGCCATCCGCCAGACTTTCCGCTATCCGGAATTGCGCGTCACTTACGAAGGCCACGGGTTGCAACCTTCAATCGCCCGCGCCTATGCCAAGTTCCAGGGGCCCGGCACTTACGCCACGACGATCACCCATCCCGCCTATTTCCGGCGTTATCTGGTCGAGCAACTCAATTATCTCGTGAATGACTATAGTGCCCGGATTGAAGTGGCCCCGTCGTTACAGGAAATCCCCTACCCCTATGTGCTCGACAAGGGCGATGACTTGGGTGCTGGCGGCATCGTGGCCGCCGAACTGGCCCTGCATTTTCCCGTTCCGAGGTTGGCGTTGGTCGGTGATGAAATCGCTGATGGAGTCTGGGAAGCCTCACCCGGAGAACCCCTTCCGCTCGCCCTCTTTGACGCCGTGCGCATTGATTATTCCCTTAAGCGCCTGCAGCACTACACGGGCACGCACTGGAACATGACCCAGCCGTGGATCCTGCTCACCAACTATCACCGTTATGTGGATCAATTCGTGCAATGGGGCCGCGCCAAGCTGCTGGAGGATGAAACCTACGACGCCCTGCACCTGCCGGGCGGTGGTGTCATCACGGCCGCCGACAATGAAACACAAGTCACTAAAATCATAGACGAGGCACCTTGGCATCGTTTCCAGATGCCGGCCTATCACCTGACGCGCCGCGATGGCGATGGTGGAATTACGCTGGTCAATATCGGTGTAGGGCCCTCGAACGCCAAGACCATGACCGATCATTTGGCAGTGCTCCGCCCCCATTGCTGGTTGATGATTGGCCATTGCGGCGGCCTTCGCCAGTCGCAGCGCATTGGCGACTATGTGCTGGCCCACGGCTATTTGCGCGAGGATCGCATCCTCGATTCACTGGTGCCACCCGCCATTCCCATTCCGGCATTGGCGGAGGTGCAACTCGCCCTGCAAGGCGCTGCCGCCGATGTGACGGGAGAAAAGGGTGAAGCGCTGAAATCACGCCTCCGCACTGGGACGGTCGTCACCTATGATGACCGCAATTGGGAACTGCGCTGGACGCAAGAGCGCCGGCGCATCAATCTCTCGCGCGCCATCGCGGTCGATATGGAATCTGGC
>JANNFZ010000466.1:0-2653 GCA_031380375.1 Hyphomicrobiales bacterium | reverse complement strand
CCCATGACCAGACCGAGGCGCTGACCTTTGCCGACCAGGTTGTCGTCATGAAGGATGGTGAAGTGGTCCAGACCGGTACGCCGATCGATCTCTTCGAGCGTCCCATGCACACCTTCGTTGGGCACTTCATCGGCTCGCCCGGTATGAATGTTCTGCCCTGCGAAGTGAAGGGTGGAGTTGCCTCCTTTGCTGGTCAGACTGTCGCCACCGCCAATGCAAAAGCCTACAAGGGTGCCGGCGCTAACCTTGAACTCGGCGTCCGCCCTGAATTTGTAACCTTCGTCAAGAAGGGCATTCCCGTTGATGTGGTGAAAGTTGCCGATGCCGGTCGTTTCCGCATTGTTGAAACCCGCGTCGGGAATAGTAGCATAAAGCTTCTGGTGCCCGAAGGTGACACAATTCCAGAAGGGAATACCCATCTCGCTTTTGATCGCGCACATACACAAATTTACGAGAATGGCTGGATGGTGGGGGCAAGGTCATGAACAAGACTGTCAACCAGAAGGCCTGGTTTCTTGTCGCGCCGGTGTTTGTCCTGGTGGCCTTCAATGCCCTGATCCCTCTGATGACGGTGGTGAATTTTTCGGTTCAGGAAACTTTTGGCGACAACGTGTTCACATGGGCCGGTGTTGAATGGTTTGAAGAAGTGCTGCATTCCGACCGCTTCCACAGCGCGCTGCTCCGTCAGATCGTCTTCACCTCCCTCATTCTCGTCATTGAAATTCCGCTGGGGCTGGGTATCGCGCTGACCATGCCGCGCAAAGGTCCATGGGTGTCTGTCTGCCTCGTGCTTATGTCACTGCCACTTCTCATTCCATGGAATGTCGTTGGTTCCATGTGGAATATCATGGCGCTGCCAGATATCGGCTTGCTTGGCAAATTCATGAACTGGATCGGCTTTGATTTCAACTATACGCGCCAGCCCATTTCCGCATGGTTCACCATTATTTTGATGGATGTCTGGCATTGGACGTCATTGGTGGCACTTCTATGCTATGCCGGTCTGGTTTCTATTCCTGATGCCTATTATCAGGCGGCGAAAGTGGATGGTGCAAGGACTTGGGCCGTATTTCGTTATATCCAGTTGCCAAAGCTGCGCCATGTATTGACCATTGCCGTGCTGCTGCGCTTCATGGACAGCTTCATGATATATACCGAAGTTCAGGTGATGACTAGCGGCGGCCCGGGAAGTGCGACGACTTTCCTGTCGCTGGACCTCGTCAAAACGGCCCTCGGCCAGTTCGATCTCGGCCCAGCGGCGGCGATGTCAATCATTTATTTCCTCATCATTTTGGCGCTCTCGTGGATTTTCTTCACGCTGATGATGCGGAACGAGGAGAGTTGAGATGAAATCCTGGACCCGCTATGTGCCCGTCCTCTACATCGCATTCCTCATGCTGCCGATCTACTGGCTGCTCAACATGTCATTCAAGACCACGAACGAGATCCTCGGCGGCTTCTCGCTCTATCCGCATGAATTCACCCTGGCGAGCTACATCAAAATATTCACCGACCCCACCTGGTATATGGGTTATGTGAATTCCATCGAATATGTAGTGATCAACACGGTGCTGTCGGTATCGGTCGCATTGCCTGCGGCCTATGCCTTCTCACGCTATCGTTTCCTCGGCGACAAGCACCTGTTCTTCTGGCTCTTGTCAAACCGCATGGCGCCGCCCGCCGTGTTCGTGCTGCCGTTTTTCCAGCTCTATCAGGCGGTGGGACTGTTCGACACGCCCTGGGCCGTGGCGCTGTCGCACACGCTCTTCAACATTCCCTTGGCGGTATGGATTCTTGAAGGCTTCATGTCGGGCGTTCCTAAGGCCTTGGACGAGACCGCCTTTGTCGATGGTTACTCGTTCCCGCGTTTCTTTATTCGCATCTTTATCCCCACCATTGCGGCGGGGATTGGCGTGGCCTGCTTCTTCTGCTTCATGTTCTCGTGGGTGGAGCTGCTTCTGGCGAAAAACCTGACCGCTGTTGCCGCAAAACCAATCGCCGCTGCCATGACCAAAACGGCCAGCGCTTCCGGCTATGAACTTGGCTTGCTTGCGGCAGCGGGATCGCTCACCCTTATTCCAGGTGCCGTGGTGATCTATTTCGTACGCAACTATATCGCCAAGGGCTTTGCCTTGGGCCGCGTGTAAGGAGGGATCACCATGGAAAATACTTTTCTCTCTTGGATGGCCTGGACCTGGCCCACGGCCCTGTTCTTCATCTTCATCTTCGCCAGCATCGCGGCCATGGGCGTTTGGGAGTATTACGCGCCAGGTGGTGACCCCCGCCACGGCATCTTCGGGCTGGACACTACACGTGGCGACAGGCTGTTCATAACGCTGCTCGGAGCGGCCTTCATCTTTCTGGCCTGGCTCGGAATTTTCGGCGTGCCTTTATGGGGCGGATTGGCGCTGGCTTTGATTTGGGGATTTGTGGTGTTCAGGTGGGTGTGAAGGGCGGATGAGGGCCGCTTTCCTCAACTCCGCAACACCCCGCCCGTCGCCTTCATCACACCTGCGATAATCTTCTGCGAGACGGCCTCAATCTCTTCATCGGTGAATGTCTTGTCCTTTGGCTGCAGCGTCACTTCAACCGCGTAGGACTTCCTGCCGCCTTCCAGCTTGAACACGTCAAAGATCGCGGCATCTGAAATCAG
>JANNFZ010000456.1:0-11803 GCA_031380375.1 Hyphomicrobiales bacterium | reverse complement strand
GTTGCCAACACTTCGGCCGCCGCTGCAATCTCGGGAATGGCAAGCCTGACTGCAGCGATGGCGCGCTCTTGGCCAGAAATAAGTGCATTCAGAATGTCGGCATTCGCCCACGTGTCGATGCCCTTTGCAGCGTCGATCGATTGCTCTGTTGCCCGAGAACTTATCGTCATAGCGCGACAATACCAAATGAGTACCATTCGTCCAATGCAATATCTTAGATAGCGGTCAGTTTTGCATGAGTCATCCAAAACTGACAAAACGCGATTGAAAATTGAATTGACGAACGTGCGCTAGTCACCCAGCGGCTGCGGATCGGTCCGGCCGTGGTATGCGGTCAGCGACGCGCGGATCCTGCGCAGGTTCTCGGACGTCAGTTCTGACCTGCCCCGGGCCACTGACAATGCCAGGGTATCGAGGATCGTGAGGTGTGCATAACGTGATGCGGAAGGTTTGAAGATATCCGGGTCCTCCGGCAGATTGACGGTGATCGGCAGTGAGACCGCTGCGGCCAGTCGTGAGCCGGACCGTGTCACGCCGATCGTGGTCGCACGGTAGCCGCGCGCGACTTTGGCCGCCGCGACGACTGCATCGGTCTCGCCGCTGGCCGAAAACAGAAGCAGGATGTCGTTCTGGCCAAGTGATGCTGCGCGCATTTGAAGAAGATAGCTGTCGCTGACGGCGGCTGTCGGCAAGCCAAGCCGGAAAAACCGGTTTGCGGCTTCTTCGGCCAGCATCGACGATCCGCCACCGAGGCCAGCTGTGACGAGCTGATGGCAGGACATCAGTGCGCTCTTGGCCATGTCCAACTGTCGCGCATCAACGCCGTGGCGAACTACACTGAGGGCGGAAAAGACCATTGCCAGCACCTGATCCAGCGCCGAATCCACAGAAATTGGCGCGTTGAGATAATCTGTCTGCAGGTAGCTTCGGCTGACGGCCAGGTTCTGCGCCAATCGCAGCTTGAAGTCTTTGAACCCGTCACAGCCAAGCGACCGGCAGAAACGGATGACGGTGGGGGTGCTGACCGACGTCTCGTTTGCGAGGTCGGCAATATTCATGGTCAAAATCGCCTCGAGATTGGCCTTGACGTAATTGGCGACCTTTTGCTCCCGGGCGGCAAGCGTTCCGTCGAGCAGACCCAAGGCCGATATGACGTCGACGACATTGGAGCGGCCGCGCGTGGGTGTTTCAGCGCTGGTGAGCGACGCCCTGGTCTCGCGCATGGTCCGGCTCCTTCTCTTCTGTTCAGGGATGCCATCTCCTAACTAAAGTACATTAATTTGCAAGAAGTCCCGCAAATTTGTACTTAAATGACAAAAATCGCTTGAATTCCACCAAAAATCGCTTAAACACGTACTTTAGTTACGTATTTGGTGAACAATATGCGGTCCCTTGGCGATGAAGCAAATCGGCGACAAAGTCAGAGCCGATCCTCAGAATCCAGGCTGGACGAAGTGGGGTTTGGTGGGGGCCGAGGACGCGATGCAGTTTCTAATCGATATTCTTGCAGTCAAGTCGTGATCGTTTGGAAATTTTATGGCGTTTTGGAAAAGGCGACTAAAAACTTCCTATTTGGTATTGTTTTGGTATTGTGCAGTCCATGAGTGCAAAGGCCAGCTATTTTTTGGGAATTGACGGCGGCGGCAGCCGTTGCCGGGCCAGGCTGCGCGATGGCGCGGGCAAATTGCTCGCCGAAAGCATAGGTGGATCATCGAATATCTATCAGGATTTTGCAGGAGCACTCGGCACCATCACAGCAACGGCGACCGAGGCCGCCAGGAATGCTGGACTCAAGACGACGGACCTTCACGCCGGGCTCGGCCTTGCAGGTGTGGTCACATCACAGGGTGCAGAACGCATTGCCGAGGCCAAACTTCCTTTCGCGTCGGTGACATCGGACAATGATGGCTATGCCGCGTGTATTGGAGCCTTCGGTGGCGGCGACGGCGGCATTGTCATTGCCGGCACGGGGCAAATCGGATTTGCCTTGATTGATGGCAAGCGCCACATGGTGGGCGGCTGGGGCTTTGCACTTGGTGACCATGGTTCGGGGGCATGGCTTGGGCACCACGCCGTGCGCCGTGCAGCCCTCGCCATTGATGGCCTGCTGCAACCAACTCCGCTCATTGAGGCCGTGCTGGCCCGCGTTGGCCAAACACGATTTGAAGTGTCGCGCTGGTCGGAACAGGCAACGCCGAAAGACTATGGCCAGATGGCACCACTGGTTTTTGAATCAGCTGCCAAGGGCGACGTCGTTGGCATGACCATCGTGATTGAGGGTGCGTCGGCCATTTCCAGCCTGGCGCGGGCCCTGTTGGCACGCGGTGCCGGCCGCATTTGCCTGCTTGGCGGATTGAGCGGGGTTTATCCGCCTTATCTCGATGCCGATGTGAAACGGGCGCTCGTTGAGCCTGAGGCCGATGCCATGGACGGCGCCATCATGATGGCGCGGCGCGCCCAAGGTCTGGAAGCGCGCTGGTCGTGAACGTCGCGCGGAAAATATTTGTCGGCAGCCGATTTGACAGCAATGGCAGCGCACCGCTTTATGCACGGCTGAAAAGCCTGGTGCGGCAATCCATTGCATCGGGTGAATTGAAAGACGGCGATGCTGTTCCAGCGGAACGCGAAGTTGCCGAATTGTTGTCGATCTCCAGGGTCACCGTGCGCAAGGCCTTCCAGGAACTGGTGACGGAAGGCGTGCTGGTGCAGCGCCGTGGCTCCGGTACTTATATCAACAGGCCGGGCCGCCGCATTGAACAGCCCCTGTCACGCCTGACGAGCTTCACACAAGACATGCAGTTGCGCGGCATCAGAACCGATGCGGACTGGTTGAGCCGCGTCTCAGGCCTGCCGACGCCGGAAGAGGCCTTGAAGCTTTCCATATCACCGGGTGAGCGCGTGTCGCGCCTTCACCGCCTGCGCCGCGCCGATGGCATTCCGCTGGCCATTGAGAATGCCGTCATTCCCGGCAAGTTCCTTCCTGAACCGGAACGGGTGGAAGGCTCGCTCTATGCCGCCCTTGATGCCCGAGGGTTGAAGCCTGTGCGGGCCCTGCAGCGCCTCCATGCGTCAGCACTTTCCGGTTCCGACGCCAGATTGCTCGACCTGCCCACCGGAAGCCCGGCCCTTTTCATCGAGCGCATTTCCTATCTCGCTGATGGCCGGGCGATTGAATACACGCGCTCCTGCTATCGCGGCGACTCCTATGATTTCCTCGCCGAATTGACGATTGCACCGGAGGCCAAACCATGAGCCACATGGCCCGTGAATCCGCCGAAGCACCCGATGCTGTTGCGCACTTCCTGCGCCATAACAATCATGCCCTCATTGAATTTGGCAATCGCATGCGTGAAGCACCGCCCCGCGTCATCATTACTTCAGCCCGTGGCAGTTCCGACAATGCCGCCGGGTTTTTCAAATATCTGACGGAAATCCTCACCGGCACGCCCTGCTGCTCCATCGGTGCTTCGGTTGTTTCGATCTATGACGCCAAATTGAAACTCGACGGTGGTCTTTGCTTGACCATCTCGCAATCGGGCAAGAGCCCGGACATCGTGGCCCTCCAGGACGCCGCGCGCAAAGCCGGCGCAATGACCGTCGCCCTCGTCAATGTCGAAGATTCTCCTGCTGCAATGAGCGCCGACATTTGCCTGCCGCTCTGCGCCGGACCGGAGCTAAGTGTCGCCGCCACCAAGTCGCTGATCGTGTCACTTGCCGCAAGTGCCGCCATGGTGGCGCACTGGCTTGACCGGCGCGAATTGTTGGATGCGGTGAAAGCCTTGCCCGATGTTCTGCGGCTGGCCGCCCAGATTGAATGGCCTGAAGCTGTGGCTTTGGCCGTGAAGGCGGACTCGCTATATGTACTGGGCCGGGGGCCTGCCCTTCCCATTGCCGCCGAAACGGCGCTGAAGCTCAAGGAGACCTGTTCCATACACGCCGAGTCTTATTCGGTGGCGGAAGTGATGCACGGTCCCCTTGAATTGCTGGGCAAGGACTTTCCGGTACTGGCCTATGCACCCAACGACCCCTCACGCCAGACGACGCGCGGCGCCGTTGAAAAAATGCGGGCGACGGGTGCAGCTGTTCTGGTGGTCGGTGACGATGGTCTGGCCTTTGCGCCGACGGGCCATGCGCTTCTCGATCCCGTCTCCATGATCCAGACATCTTATCGCTTCATCGAAGCCACAGCCCAGGCCCTGGGCCGCGATCCTGACCGGCCACGGCTTCTCAAAAAAGTCACGGAGACCGTGTGATGGCTTTTGCCCTGAAGGGAGCCCGGGTATTCGATGGCACGGCCATGCATGAAAGGATGGCGGTGATTGTCGAGGCCGCGGTGATTGCCGATGTCGTGCCCGGGGAAAAACTGCCAGCCCACATGCCGGTTGAACATCTTGCGGGCGGCATCCTGGCACCCGGCTTCATTGATGTGCAGGTCAATGGCGGCGGCGGTGCGCTGTTGAATGATAATCCTGACGTTGACACTGTGCGCCGCATTGCCGGGGCCCATCGCAGTTTCGGCACGACAGGATTGCTGCCGACCGTCATCACTGACGACCAAAAGGTTTTCGATTCTGCCGTGCGCGCCGTGCAAGTTGCAATCAAAAGCAAGGTTCCCGGTGTTCTCGGCATCCATCTCGAAGGACCGTTTCTCGATGCCGACCGCAAAGGCGCCCACCAGGCTTCTTTCCTTCGCACCATGACGCAGGCAGATGTCCGCCACATCGCCGCCATTGATTGTGGTGCCGTGATGTTGACGCTCGCACCGAACCGCGTATCCCCCGCCTTCATCGCCGAACTCGTGCGTCGTGGTGTATTCGTCAGCCTTGGCCATGCCGAAGCAAGTGTCGCCGAAGTGCAAGACGCCCTGAAAGCAGGAGCCTCGGCCTTCACCCATGTCTTCAATGCCATGAGCCAGTTGAACGGCCGCGAACCGGGCATGGTAGGGGCATGCCTTGCCGATGGCGAAAGTTTTTGCGGTGTCATCGTCGATGGCCAGCATGTCGAAGATACAGCGCTCAAGGTGTTGTTTGCCGCCAAGCCGAAGAACCGCATCATGCTGATCAGCGATGCCATGCCGCCCGCCGCCGGGGGCCCCGATACATTCGAGCTTCAGGGCCGCAGGACCCGC
The DNA here is from genome assembly GCA_031380375.1 of Hyphomicrobiales bacterium. Taxonomy (GTDB): domain Bacteria; phylum Pseudomonadota; class Alphaproteobacteria; order Rhizobiales; family Aestuariivirgaceae; genus Aestuariivirga. The sequence goes on along the minus strand of JANNFZ010000456.1, from coordinate 6,675 downwards.
CGCATCGGCGACAGGCTGCAATTGGATGATGGCACATTGGCGGGTTCGATTGTCACTATGGATGAAGCCGTCAGGCGCAGCATCGGCCTTGGTGTGACGCTCGAGGATGCGCTGCGCATGGCCTCGTTTGTTCCGGCGCATTTCCTGAAACTGCAAAATGAACTCGGTCGCATCGCCAAAGGCTTTACGGCGAGCCTCGTGCATCTCTCGGATGATCTTCACGTCAACAAAACCTGGATCGACGGAGCCGGAGAGATCAAAAAATAAATATGTCGCCGCGCGTCAGGTTGACGTCATAGTTGAAGTCGGTGACGAGAAAACGCCCGCCCGCAGCCGTGCCATTGGCGTCGAACCACAAAATGTCCCGATCGGTTTCGTAAATGAAACGGTCGGTCGCGTCCTCGGCGAGGCCCGAGAGGTTGCTGCGGAAATTGGCAATTGTGCACAGGTGATCGCCAGCGATGGTGGCATTGCCGAAAGCCGTGGATTTGAAACGCAGGAAATCCGCCGTGGTGAAATCCAGGATGGTGTCGCCCAATTCCGAGGTGGCGTAGTAGAAAAAATGATCTGTTTCCGGGCCACCACCGGTCAGAATGTCCTTGCCGCCGCGTCCGGTGAGATAGTCAGTACCCGTTCCACCATTGAGTCTGTCAGTGAGTGCCCCGCCGCGCAGGGTGTCAATACCGCTTTCGCCAAAGACTTTGCCAACAACAAGCCCGCCATTGCCCTCGTAGGTGTCGGCACCGCCCCCAAGAACGACGTTGCCGGTCATGGTTCCCTTGTTGATGATTACGTCCACTGCGGTGATGGAATCGGATTGAAATGAATTGTTGTCAAACGACGTGACTGTTCCGGTGTTGTTGAAGGTCAGTTTTTCAGTGCCCACGTGGTAGACGCTGTAGTCTTCGGTGATGATGCGCCCGGCATTGGTGGCGAAAGACCCTGTGCCCATGTTGGAAAAGAAACTGAGACCCCAATATCCAGTGACCAGCCCCTGACTGAGGATTGTGGCCTGGCCTCCAAGATTCTGGACACCATACAAGCCTGTCGATGCAACCACGCCAGTTGCGGCAATGGTCAAAATATTGCCAAAGTCCTGGGATTCGTTCCCCATAAGGACGCCTACTACAGAGGCGATGAGCGTTCCCTCAATGATGAAATGGTGGCCGCCGTTGGAGCTGATTACGCCATAGCCGCTCGTTGTTTGAGAAACGACATTGGCGGGCAGGATGAAATTGTCCACAGCCGTTAGGATGTAGAGCGAGGTAGTCGAGTTTTGATTTGTACCGATGATGAGGGTCATGATGGGTGTTCCTTCGCAATGTTGGGATGAGGCAGAGCGGGGTCAATAAAGCAGGCGGCGGCCCGGTGCCGGGTCGCCGCGAAACGCCTCTCGCAGAAGCGCTCCATGTTGTTTCCGCTGTGCCCCACAGGCGGATTGGACGGTCGCCCGTCATCGGCCAGCATGGTGTAGGCCTGCACCACAGTCAATCCAGCGGCGCGATACCCTTAGACTCTGATGCTGTTTGATTGATCCGGTTTTTTGTCCGTCCCCTCTTGGGGAGGAACAAGAAACCGCCTCAACTGAAATCCACGGCCTTGGTATTGGCACCACAAAGCAGCACGGCGACCCGTTCGCCTTTTTTCGGCACATAGCGGCCCGATAGTAAACTGGCCATGGCAGCAGCCCCACCGGGTTCCACCACCACGCGCAACACATCCCAGATTTTCTTCTGCGCTTCGGCGATGGCGTCATCTTCCACGAGGATGGCTTCGGCGATGTGTTTTTGGGCAATCGGAAACATAAGCTGACCCACCCGCTGGGGTGCCAATGAATCAGCGGCTATGCCGCCAGTTGGCGCATCAACAGGTTTTCCGGCCTTGAGGGCATCATGGAGTGTGGGTGCCAATTCCGGCTCCACGGAAACGATTTTAACGCGGCCCTGATACCAGGCGGCAATGCCGCCAATAAGCCCGCCACCGCCCGTGGCCACCAGCAACGTGTCGATGTCGGGACTTTGCGACTCCAATTCGAGCCCAACCGTGCCCTGGCCCAACATGGTTTCCACCTGTTCGAAGGCGTGGACCTTCAGCGCTCCTGATTCCCTGGCATGGGCATCCAAGGCTGCAAGTGTCTCGTTGAAGCGGTCGCCCACGACGACAAGCTCGGCACCATAATTGCGAATGCGGTCGATCTTGGCGGGCGAGGCTATGGTTGGCACAAATATTCTTGCCTTGTGGGCAAGCTCACGCGCCGCAAAGGCCACCGCCGCCCCGTGATTGCCGCCGGAGGCCGCCGTGACGCCGGCTTTGGGCACAGCCCTTGTCATCAGGTTGGAAAAAGCCCCACGGGCTTTGAAAGACCCCGTGTGCTGCATGAATTCAAGCTTGAAGGTGAGCGGCTCGCCGACCAGGCCGAAATCGCCAGCGGGCACGGTGACCACGGGGGTTTCCCGGATGTGGGACTTGATGACGGCGTAGGTGGCGGCGATGGCAGCCTGCGAGATCAGATCAGTCATGCTTTGGATTTGCCCGCCGAAACCCGCCGAGGCAAGGGCCCAAATGTGCCAATTGTTACATGGGAGGGCCGCAAAATGAGCCTTGCCCCAAAGCCGCCATCTATGCTTGTAAGCGTTGCAACGGGATTGCTTCGCACCTGCACAATTTTCCCCTGCAGGGCCTCACAGGGAAACAGACATGGATCGCATCCGCATACGCGGTGGCAATACACTGAACGGCACTATCGACATCTCGGGTGCCAAGAACGCGGCCCTGCCATTGATGATCATCCCGCTGCTGACGCCTGAAACCGTGACGCTGCATAATGTGCCGCGCCTTGTCGATGTGCAACGCCTGCAAAAAATCCTTGGCAACCATGGCATTGACATCATGACGGCGGGCAAGCGCGTCGGCCAGTCATCGGTCGCTGGTGAGACGCTGAAAATTTCGGCGAAAACCATCGTTGACACCACCGCCCCCTATGATCTTGTGTCGAAAATGCGGGCGTCCTTCTGGGTGCTGGGACCACTCATCGCCCGCTGCGGCGAGGCCAAAGTATCGCTGCCCGGTGGCTGCGCCATTGGCACCAGGCCCGTTGATATGCATCTCCTTGCCATGGAGAAGCTTGGTGTCACCTGTGACATTGAAAATGGCTATGTCATCGCGAGGGCGAAAAAAGGCCTGAGGGGTGCACATATTTCCTTCGCAAAAGTCTCGGTGGGTGCCACCCACGCCGCCCTTATGACGGCGGTGCTGGCCGAAGGTGACACGATCATCGAGAACGCCGCGTCTGAACCCGAAATCGGCGACGTGGCGGAATGCCTTGTGAAAATGGGTGCGAAAATTGAAGGCATTCACACCCGCACCCTGAAAATCAAAGGTGTCACGTCACTCCATGGCACCGAACACACCGTCATTTCCGACCGCATCGAGGCTGGCACCTATGCCATGGCAGTCGGAATGGCGGGCGGCGATGTGACCTTGCGGGGGGCCCGCGCCGATACACTCGAGAATGTCATTCTCACCATGCAGCGCTCCGGCATCAGTGTGGACAAAACCAATGAGGGCCTGCGCATCCGCCGCAATGGCGCGGGGCTCATGCCGGTCGATGTGACGACTGATCCCTTTCCGGGGTTCCCCACGGATCTGCAGGCGCAATTCATGGGCCTGATGACCAAGGCCTCCGGCACTTCGCATATCCGCGAAACGATTTTCGAAAACCGCTTCATGCATGTGCAGGAATTGGCCAGGCTCGGCGCCGACATTCACCTCAATGGCGACATGGCAGAGGTGCGCGGTGTCAAAAAGCTGACCGGTGCCGATGTCATGGCCACCGATTTGCGCGCCTCGGCCACATTGGTTATTGCAGGCCTTGTGGCGGAGGGCGAAACCATGCTCCACCGGGTCTATCATCTTGACCGCGGCTTCGAGGCGCTGGAAGAAAAGCTCCAGGGCGTTGGGGCCGACGTCACACGGATTTCAGGATAGACCTTGCTTCATCTCACGGCGACAGACACGGACGATCTTTCCATCCTCTCCATGCAGATGCAGGATGCGGTCATCCGTTTTTCCGACATCAGGTACATGGCGCGGGAGCGGCGCTTTGCGCTTGTTGCCAACCGTTTTGCCTGGGACGCGCTGCCTGTGAAGACCCGCCGCCGCACCGGCATCACGTTCAACGCCGTGATGGCGGCAAAACGCAGCGGTCCAAAAGACCTGGCACCCGGCACCATCCTGTCGCTGCTCGCCATCATCTTTGTGGCCAGAGACGGTCTTTCCGGCACCGTCACACTGTCTTTTGCGGGCGGGCACAAGTTTGCGCTCGATGTTGAATGTGTGGATGTCCTGCTCGATGATCTGGGTCCGGCCTGGTCCACGGAACACACCCCAGGCCACGAAGGGCCGTGACGGACCAGCCCCCCGGTCGGTTGATTGCCGTCGAGTTGGACGAGACGATTGGGCGCGGGCCATCACCCGAGGCTGATCACGAGCGGGCCACCGCCATCTATGACCTCATTGAAGACAATCGTTTTGCGCTGAGCAATGGCGTGGCCGGGCCCTATCACCTCATTCTCTCGACACAGGAAGGCCGCCTCGTTCTTGATGTGCGCGACGCAGCGCAGCGACCACTCATGGCATTTGGCCTGTCGCTCACGCCTTTCCGGCGCATCGTCAAAGACTATTTCCAGATCTGCGACAGCTACTACGAGGCGATCCGCTCATCGTCGCCGCAACAGATCGAGACCATCGACATGGCGCGGCGCGGGCTTCACAACGAGGGCAGTGAAATTCTCATTGAGCGGCTTTCAGGCAAGGTCAAAACCGATCTTGAGACGGCGCGGCGCCTGTTCACACTGGTTTGCGCCCTCGTTTGGAAGGGCTGAGATGAAAAAACGCCTGCCCTCCGCCGTGCTCTTTGTGTGCACGCAAAACGCCATCCGCTCGCCCATGGCGGCAGCCCTCATGCACGCCGCCCATGGTTCGAAGGTCTATGTGGCCTCAGCCGGTATTGCGGCGGGAGATCCTGATCCGTTTGTCGGTCTCATCATGGATGAAATCGGCCTTGATCTCACGCGTCACCGCCCCCACGCCATTGATGATCTCGCCGACAATGGCTTTGACCTTGTGGTGACCTTGTCGCCGGAAGCGAGGGTCCATGCCGAGGCAATGGCCAAGACCCTTGCCATCGCTGTCGAACATTGGCCGACCGATGATCCTTCGCGGGAACAGGGCAGCCGCGCGCAGATCATGGATGCCTATCGCGGGGTGCGGGACAGGTTGCAGGCAAAGATCGGGGAACGGTTTGGTGCTGCGTGAGTGCCGCACCCTGTCATCAAAAAACAAAAGCCGCGTCCTTTTGGAACGCGGCTCCGATCGGCTGAATCTCTGTATCGCACCCGCCGCCATTACATCGATGGCCAGACGGGGCGAAAGATCCAGTCTGTTGTTACTTTTCAGCCTTGAGCTGGTCGGCAGAAGACTTGCCGGTGCGACGGTCAGCGACGATCTCGAAGGAGACCTTCTGACCTTCGTTGAGGCCGTTCATTCCGGCGCGCTCAACGGCACTGATGTGCACGAAAACGTCCGGGCCGCCTGTTGCGGGTTGAATAAATCCAAAACCCTTCTGGGAGTTGAACCACTTCACGGTACCTGATGGCATAGATATATACTTTCAAAAATGCAGTGTCTGATCGACCATGCGGAATTGCATGACAAATCACCTATCGATGTTCTGGAAAAAACGGGAAGGCTGTGACACATGCAGTTTTGGCAGTGTTAGCCGAGCCTGATCGGCCGAAAACTCGATGTTCGCCATATAGGCGGAACATTCCGAAATTACAAGTCAAAATCGCAAAATGTGAAAAAATAATTCAATTTCAACTGCTTGCGCGTCCAAGATCGCCTTTCAGCGCCTTGGCGATGAGGGTTCTGGTGTTTTCAATGCCAAAGAGTGCGGCGAACGAACCAAAGCGGGGACCGCGCTCCTCGCCGAGCAGAACCTGGTAGAGCATGTTGAACCAGACCTGGCCTACGCCAATGGTGCCATCCTTCTGCGTCACTGTGTAAGGCGCGCGGCGGCCGATGTCATAGACCTTCTGCTGGATGGCTTCGGCTGTTGCCCCTTCGGCAAGTTCGCCAAGGGCCGCCGACAGGTCGGCAAGGGCTTTTGCCTCTTCTTCCGTACACGGACGATAAACCTTCTTGGGTTTCACAAAATCGGTGAAGTAGCGGATGGCATATCCCAGAAGCGCATCAAGCCTCGGGTGCGTTGCCGCAGACAAGTCCGGCATGTAACGGCGCAAGTATGCCCAGAGCACGGATTTGTCCTCGGTGTTGGCGACACCCACCAGATTCAAGAGCAGCGCGAAGGTGACACCACCGGTTTCAGGTGCCGGGGGCTGGCCCTGGTGAATATGCCAGACCGGATTCATCAACTGGTCCTTGGCCTCGGTCTGACGGGGCCAGGCACCGAGGAATTGCGCATACTCATCGACGGCGCGCGGGATCACGTCGAAATAGAGTTTCTTTGCCTCGCGCGGACGATTGTACATGTAGAGCGAAAGCGAATTGGGGTCGGCATAGGTCAGCCATTCGTCGATGGTCAGGCCATTGCCCTTGGACTTCGATATTTTCTGACCATTCTCATCGAGGAACAGTTCATAGACATAGTGCTCC
>JANNFZ010000423.1:0-5193 GCA_031380375.1 Hyphomicrobiales bacterium | reverse complement strand
GGCCTCGACGCCATAACAGCCGGTCACGATAACCCGGCCGTTCTCGTTGATGGCCTCGCCGATGGCGTGCAGGCTTTCGGCCTTGGCGCTGTCGAGGAAGCCGCAGGTGTTGACGATGACAACGTCAGCATCATCATAGCCGGGTGCGATCACATAACCTTCAGCCCGAAGCTTGGTGAGGATACGTTCGCTGTCGACAAGGTTTTTTGGGCAGCCCAGTTGGACCAGTCCCACTTTGGGCACATGTACATTCATGGGCCGCCTATAGCCCTCCGCACCTTCCACCGCAATCTTGGCTGTTTCGCTGCATTGCAGGTGCAGTGATTGCTGGCTACAGTCGGAAAAAACAAAGGGCAGGGGCCTGTGTTCAAGAAAATTTTGATTGCCAACCGGGGGGAAATCGCTTGCCGGATCATGAAAACTGCGACCCGCCTGGGCATCAAGACGGTAGCAGTCTATTCCGACGCTGACGCAAGGGCACTGCATGCCGACATGGCGGATGAACGGGTCCACATCGGTCCGGCCGCCGCCGCGCATTCCTACCTCGACATTGAAAAGATCATTGCCGCCTGCAAGTCAACGGGCGCTGAAGCGGTTCATCCTGGCTATGGCTTCCTGTCGGAGCGCTCGGTCTTTGCCAAAGCATTGGCGCAATCAGGCATCGTGTTTATCGGTCCGAATGCCCACGCCATAGACGCCATGGGCGACAAAATTGAATCGAAGAAGGCCGCCGCCGCCGCCGGTGTTTCTACGGTTCCAGGACATATGGGCATCATCGAGGGCGAAGATGAAGCGCTTCGCATTGCCCGGGACATTGGCTATCCGGTGATGATCAAGGCTTCGGCTGGTGGTGGCGGCAAGGGCATGCGCATCGCCCAATCTGACGCCGATGTGCGCGATGGCTTCGCGCGCGCCAAATCCGAGGCCAAGTCGTCGTTTGGCGATGACCGCATGTTCATTGAAAAATTCATCACCAATCCGCGCCACATCGAAATCCAGGTGCTCGGCGACAAGCATGGCAATGTCATTCATCTGGGCGAGCGCGAGTGTTCAATCCAGCGCCGCAACCAGAAGGTCATCGAAGAAGCGCCATCGCCGTTGCTCGATGAAAAAACACGCAAAATCATGGGTGAGCAGGCTGTTGCCCTTGCAAAAGCCGTTGGTTACGACAGCGCCGGCACGGTGGAGTTCGTGGCGGCACAGGATCGCAGTTTCTATTTCCTCGAAATGAACACGAGGCTGCAAGTCGAGCACCCGGTGACGGAACTGATCACCGGCGTTGATCTTGTCGAACAGATGATCAGGGTGGCGGCCGGTGAAAAACTGTCACTGTCGCAGGGTGATGTGAAACTCAAGGGCTGGGCTGTTGAATCGCGGATCTATGCCGAAGACCCGTACCGCAATTTCCTGCCATCAACGGGCAGGCTGGTGCAATACCGTCCGCCGGGGGAATCACACAATGACGGCATCACCGTGCGCAATGACACAGGGGTGTTTGAAGGCGGCGAAATTTCCATTTGGTATGACCCGATGATCGCCAAACTTTGCACCCATGCGCCGACACGCCTTGCAGCAATCAAGGCCATGGGCGAAGCGCTCGATCATTTTGTTGTTGACGGTATCCAGCACAATATTCCGTTTGTTGCTGCCATTATGGAAAACCGCCGCTGGCAGGCGGGTGAACTTTCCACGGGCTTCATCGCCGAAGAATTTCCCGATGGCTTCAAGGGTGCCGCACTGGACGAGCGCAATGCATTGAAACTTGCAGGGGTCGCCGTTGTTCTTGACCATATTGAAAACTGCCGGAAGCGGCAGATCAGTGGCCAATTGAATGGTCGTGACGTCAAGTTTTCGATGCTGCGTGAAGTCAGGCTCAACGCCCAATGGCAGAGCCTCACCGTGACAGATGAAATTGAAGCGGCCGCAAGGGCCTCGGAGTGGCGTCCAGGCCTGCCGCTGATCAGTCTTGTCATCGCTGGCGGGGCCATGACGGTCCAGGTTAAACGGCTGCTCAATGGCTACCAGTTGGCCTGGCGCGGCATTGGCGTCACGGCTCATGTTTTTACACCACGGGAAGCCGCACTGGCCAGGCTCATGCCAGCGAGGAAGCTGGCTGATACGTCGCGCAAATTGCTTTGCCCAATGCCGGGCTTAGTCATCGCCATCGCCGTGACCGAAGGGCAAGAGGTCAAAGCCGGCGAAGCATTGGCCATTGTCGAAGCGATGAAAATGGAAAACATCTTGCGTGCCGAACGCGACGTGACCGTAAAAAAGATCAATGCCAAGAAAGGCGACAGCCTGAATGTTGATGCCACGATCATGGAGTTTGCCTGATCCACTGATAAATATTCCATAATATATATTATGCGAATGACGCGAGATTGAATAATGACACCCGAGCCGCTCCCCGACCCGACCAAAATGGATCCCAGATCCATTAAAACATTGCAGGCCATCATGGCGGCGTTGCGTCGTCCGGGTACTGGTTGCCCCTGGGACCTGGAACAGGACTTTGCCAGTATTGCGCCATACACGATCGAAGAAGCCTATGAGGTCGCCGATGCTATCGCCCGCGGCTCGCGGGCCGACCTTCGCGAGGAACTTGGCGATCTTCTGCTCCAGCCCGTTTATCATGCCCAAATGGCATCCGAAGAAGGCAGCTTCACATTTGAAGATGTGATTGAAGCTGTCACCGCCAAAATGATCCGTCGGCACCCCCATGTGTTTGGCGACGACGCGGCTCGGTCCGCCGGGGTCGCCAAGGGTTTCTGGGAGAAGAACAAGGCCGAGGAGCGGAAAGATCTACCCAGGACCTCCGTGCTTGACGGTGTGCCCCTGAACCTGCCCGGCCTCACCCGTGCCTTGAAGCTGCAAGCCAAGGCCGCCAAGGTCGGTTTTGATTGGCCACAGGTTGACCATGTCTATGACAAGGTTGCCGAGGAACTTCGGGAACTCCGGGAAGCAGCGCCTGAAAAGCGCGCCGAGGAACTGGGAGATATCCTTTTCGTGTTGGCCAATCTGGCACGCCATTACGGTGTCGATCCCGAAACAGCGTTGCGTGGGGCCAATGCCAAGTTCGAACGGCGCTTTGCCCATATCGAGGCGCGCCTGGCCGACAAGGGTATTGCGCCTGCTCAGTCCAATCTCGCCGAGATGGATGCCCTTTGGGATGAAGCCAAGGCCAAGGGCCTTTAGTTCAGCGCGCGGATTTCTGCTTCCGCAGGTTCTTGCCAAACAACGCATGGGCCTGGCCGGCCTTGTCGAGGTCGAGCCGCACCAACACCTTCAATCGCGTGTCCTTCAGGTTTTTGCGGTCCAGCACTTCACCGCGGCGGTGCAGCCAGGCCAGTCCCTTGCCGTCGCCGGCATCAAGGGTCACGGCGTAGATATCGGCTGCCTGCCCCACCATCACTTCAACGCGGCTCAGCAATGGCTCCAACCCGCTGCCATCAATGGCTGAAACCAGTACGCTGTCGTCGCGTCGCGCCGCTGACGCCTCGAGTTTGGCATGTTCCAGGGGTTCAAGCAGGTCGGACTTGTTCCACACCTCGATCAGATGGCTGCGCTTCGTGTCATCAATTCCCAACTCATCCAGCACATGCAACACGTCCTGCGCCTGCGCCTCTGACTCGGCATGGGAAACATCGCGCACATGGAGGATCACGTCTGCTTCCAGAACTTCCTCCAGTGTGGCCCGGAAGGCGGCAATCAGGGATGTCGGCAGATCCGAGATAAAGCCGACAGTGTCCGAGAGAATGATCTTGCGGCCCTTGGGCAGGCTGATCACCCGCATGGTGGGGTCGAGCGTGGCAAACAGCATGTCCTTTGCCAAAACCTTGGCACCCGTCAGCCTGTTGAACAGCGTCGATTTTCCGGCGTTGGTGTAGCCCACAAGGGCAACGACCGGATAGGGTACGCGGGTACGCCCTGCCCGGTGCAGGGACCGTGTTTTTACGACCTCGCCCAACTGTCCTTCAAGGCGGGTGATGCGCTCCTGAATCAAGCGACGGTCTGCCTCGATCTGGCTTTCGCCGGGGCCACCAAGAAAGCCGAAACCGCCGCGCTGCCGTTCCAAATGGGTCCACGAGCGCACGAGGCGGCTCTTCTGGTAGCGCAGATGGGCAAGTTCCACCTGCAACGTGCCTTCGCGGGTGGAAGCGCGTTCGCCGAATATTTCAAGAATGAGCCCGGTGCGGTCGAGGACCTTGGCCTTCCAGGCGCGCTCAAGGTTGCGCTGCTGGATGGGCGAAAGCTGGGCATTGACAATGACAAGTTCAGCGTCGCGCTCTTGCACCAACTTGGCAATTTCATCGACTTTGCCCGAGCCAATGAATGTGGCGGGTTTTGGCGCAGCCAAAGGCACGATCAATGACTCTGCAATCATCAGGCCAATGGCCCGCGCCAGGCCCAATGCTTCTGAAAGTCTCGATTCCGCCGAACGTCCCTGCCCGTCGCTGCTGCGGGATTTCGGTTCCACATGGACAACGATGGCGCGGGAGGCATCCTGCGTTGCTGTGCTGCCGGACTTTTTGCGGCCAAGTTTTGGCGGTTTCAATTTCCGGCGGTCTCGTCGTCAAAGAGGCTAATGGGGCCGCCGGGCATGATCGTTGAAATCGCGTGCTTGTAAACAAGTTGCGAAACGCCATCGCGACGCAGCAGCAGGCAGAAATTATCAAACCACGTGATGATGCCCTGCAGTTTGACGCCATTCACGAGAAACACCGTCACGGGAATCTTTGTCTTGCGGACATGATTCAGAAAAGTGTCCTGGAGGTTCTGGGCTTTTTCTTGAGCCATTCTATGCCCCTTTTGTTGGTTTTCCGGCGCGGCAAGGAAGGTTACCACAGTTCGGCCAAGGGCAAAAGCCATCTCGGGAAGGTCAATTCGAGACCGTGTTGCTATTCCGGAATCTCTTCGTCGCGTGAGGAAAGTCCAAGACCCTTGATCTTTCTGTGCAAGGCTGAGCGTTCCATACCGATGAATGTCGAAGTGCGAGAAATATTGCCGCCAAAGCGCCCGAGCTGTGCCGCGATATAGTCGCGTTCGAACGCCTCGCGGGCCTCGCGCAAGGGCATGGTCAACAGGTTCTCTCCACCAAAGCCGCTGTTGGCGGCGGTTGTGCTGTCAGAAGGCAGGGAGGCGGCGGTGATTTCATCCTGTGCTTCGCCAGCCGCCATGATCATGATGCGCTCG
>JANNFZ010000380.1:0-3615 GCA_031380375.1 Hyphomicrobiales bacterium | reverse complement strand
CAAGGCGAACGACCCTCAAAACGGAACCTCGTCATCGAGATCGCGCGCGACGGACTTTTTCGCAGGACAGCTGGTGCGTGGCCGATCCATGGGGGACGCGGCACCAAAATCATCACCGCTGCTGCCAGCACTGTCGCCGCTGCCGCCGGGCTTGCCGCCGAGCATCGTCAACTCACCGCGGAAATTCTGCAGCACCACTTCCGTCGAATATTTCTCGACGCCATCCTTGTCGGTGTATTTCCGCGTCTGCAACTGGCCCTCGATGTAAATCGTCGAACCCTTTTTCAGATATTGTTCGGCGATCTTGGCAAGGTTTTCGTTGAAGATCACCACGCGATGCCACTCGGTCTTTTCCTTGCGCTCGCCGGTGGTTTTGTCGCGCCAGTTTTCCGAGGTTGCGAGTGACAGCGACACAATGGCCTTGCCATCCTGGGTGTGGCGCACCTCCGGGTCCTTGCCCAGGTTGCCGATCAAAATCACCTTGTTCACTGAGCCAGCCATCACACGTCTCCCGTTGCTTGCAAAAATGGTTTCATAGTCCCGGAATACCCGGCCTGCACTTGCGCAATCGCCGCCATCCACAGGCGTATTCGTTCATCTTATGTTCTATTCCGGGCCAAAAAACAAGGCCCCGTGGTGTGCGGAGCCTCGTCATTCCTGATGTTTGTTACAACAACGCGCCCTTGGTTCAGCCACGACCGAGCAACTTTGCAATGCGGGAGACGGTCTTCGGCTTCTTGGCGGCCGGCACATGGTGTGGCAGCTTTGAATCCATCATCATGGCGGTGTTGTAAACGTTTGAATATGTGTCAAAAATCCAGTTCATTTGGTCCTCCTCGGGGCGGCGCAAATGCCTTTCCCGTGTGTCCAATAAGTACAGCGTGCAGTGCACAAACTCAAACGGCAATAAGTGACATGAGATGTTAGAAAAAGTCACATGAATCATGTTATAGGAGCACATGGCCCGCCGACTTCCCTCGCTTAATGCCCTCAAAGCTTTTGAAACTGCTGCCCGTCACGAGAGTTTCTCCGACGGCGCGGCAGAGCTTTTCGTGACCCACGCCGCCGTCAGCCGCCACATCCGCGACCTTGAGGACTATCTCGGCACCGAGTTGTTTACCCGCACCGGCCGGGGCGTCACCCTGACCGATGCCGGCCGCCGCTTCGGCCAGCAACTAACACCGCTCTTTGACCGCCTCGCCGAAGCCTCGCGTGAGGCCGCCGCCGTAGGTCAGGCCCGCTCGCTCAAAGTGTCTTTGGAACCGGCCATCGCGTCGCGCTGGCTGGTTGGGCGGCTTGGCAAGTTCAACGAACTGCATCCCGACATTGAATTGCTCATCGATCCTTCCAATCGCTTGGTTGATTTCTATGCGGATGATTTTGATGTCGCCATCCGTTATGGCCGTGGGCCCTGGGACGATGTCGAAATGACCAAGCTTTCGGACGTCTCGATCTTTCCGGTCTGCGCGCCGTCGTTGCTTGGCGGTCGCAGCGACCTTGCCATTGCCGATCTCCACGATTTCACGCTGCTGCATGAAAGCCGCAAGCAATATTGGGCTGACTGGCTGAAGGAAGCGCGTGTTGAAGGCGAGATGGATTGGCGCGGCACAATTTTCCAGAACCACCTTGCAATCGAAGCCGCCGAGTCGGGCCAGGGCTTCGCTCTGGGGGACCAAATCCTGTGCACAGATTCTCTTGTGGATGGCTGGCTTGTGCGCCCGTTCACAATCGACATGAAGGATCACGGCAGCTATTGGATCGTGCGCAAGAAGGGCTCGAAGGAATCGGCACCGGCGCGGGCCTTCCGCGAATGGCTGCAAGGCGAGATGGCGGAAACCAACCGCCGCTTCCAGGCCATCCGCACAAAGGACAACAAGCCTGCCAAGGTGACGTGAGCAATAACGAGAAGAGCGACCATGCCTGCCAAGAAACTGAAATATGACTGCCTGAAATGCCCGGGCTATTGCTGCTCCTACCCGGTGATCGAAGTGAAAGACCGCGACGCCAAGCGCATCGCCAAACATTTCAACTTGCCGCTGGAAAAAGCCGAGAAGAAATATTTCAAACCGGCCGAAGGCTACAAGCGCGTCATGCGCCGCAAACCCGACAAGCACTTCGGCAAAATCTGCCAGTTCTTCGACACCGATGTCCGGCGCTGCACGATTTACGAGGCGCGGCCATCCACCTGCCGCGAATTCCCCGGCGACGACAATTGCGGTTATTGGGATTTCCTCGCCTTCGAACGTGAAACCCAGAAGGACAAGAAATTCATTTCCAGCACCTGGAACATCGAGGATTAGGGTCTGGCCACACCCTCCGCGACAGGCTAAGGGCTGCCTCCGATCATGACCCGTCAAATTCCCAGGAAGCCCAAACTGCCGCCGCGGCCATTGCCACGGCCCGTGCCGCAACAGCGTTTCCAGGTGCCGACGCCAGAACTTCCGCGCAACACTTTCGCCCTGAAGCCGCAGGGCTTTGTGGCCAAGCCTGAAGCACCGCCCGAGCGCCACGCAACACCTGTCGCCGACAAGAAGCCCGCCCAACCCCGCGCCGCTGCGCCCACGGCAAAACCCCAGTCCTATGCCCTGCTGGGCCAGGCCGGGATCGCAGTTTCAATTCTTTTGCTTGCGTTGGTGCTCTTCCTCACAAAAACGACCCAGCCCAATGTGACTGAAGCCGAAGCCTTGGCCTCGGCCATGAACGCCCGCATGGCCGAACTTTCCGATCACATAACTGCGTTGGAACGCACTGTCGAAGTTCTTGTGGACTCGCAGCCGCCCGCCACCAATGACGCCGCCAAAACCGACCGGCCCGAAGCCCCCATTGAACAGGGCACGCTCGACATTACCGAAAACGCCGACGTGATCTCGCAGGCCCTGACCCAGCAGCCAGCACTTGCTGGTGAATCAGCGGGTGGCACTGCGGCACCTTCCAAAGCCGTCATCAAGGCTGACCGCGTGAACCTCACGCTGGCCCCTGGCAAGTCGGTTTTCGTCAAGCTGGTGATGCCGGAAGGTGCTGTCACCAAATATGCCTGGACCACACGCGGCGGCCTCGTTGATTATGATGTCGTTGAAGAAGGCGGCGGCAAAACCAGGTTCCTGAAATCCCGGACCTTCGCGTCCTCCGACAATGGCGATCTTCTGGCCGGGGTTTCCGGCAATTACGGTTGGTCGTGGCGCAACGTCAGCCAGCAGGATGTGACCATTATCCTTGCGATGCGCGGACAATACAGCGCCATCAAGGGTGTGCCTTAAACAACGACAGTTTTGGCTCTTGTGACGAACTGCCAAATCTGGAATGCCCGCCACCATGACAAGGGTCCAGACATTATCGCATGGCAACAATTTCAGACTGGGGATCCTGCTCGTTGCCGGCTCCGCCGTCCTGTGGAGTTTCGGCGGAACCATTGCCCGTTTCATCACCGAAGACAGCGCCTGGACAGTGGTGTTCTGGCGCTCATATTTTGCTGCACTGTTTCTGATTGTTTTTCTCGTCTGGCGGGACGGGCTATCCGGCACGGTTGATGCCTTCCGCGCCATGGGACCGGCCGGACTTGCCGTTGCCTTCTGTTTTGCCGTTGCCTCCACAAGCTTTGTGGTGGCGCTGGGTTAC
>JANNFZ010000377.1:0-3622 GCA_031380375.1 Hyphomicrobiales bacterium | reverse complement strand
GCCGCTGCTTGACCATTGTCCCGACTCCCTGCCGTCGGAGTGGTATTTTGACGGGGGCCATTACACCCGTGAGATGAAGGCCATCTGGTCGAGGCACTGGATTTATGCGGGTCGTCTCGCTGATTTTCCCCTTTTGACCATGCGTCGCATTTCTGTGGCGGAACAGAACCTCATTCTGGTGCGCGATGAGCACGGCGTCCTTTCTTGCTTCCACAATGTCTGTCCGCACCGCGGCTCGGAACTTTGCAGCGTTGCGGAAACACAACTGAAATCGAAACTGATCACTTGTCCTTATCATGCCTGGAGTTTCGATCTTGCGGGACAATTGCGACGGCGCCCCTTTGTGGTTGAGACGGCTGATTTCAATGATGCAAACCACGGCCTGTTCAAGGTCCACTTGCAGCTTTGGAACGGCCTGATTTTCGTTTGCCTTGCCGCCGAACCACCACCCTTTGTTGATGCGCCTGATCTTGGGGTTGAGTCGCTGCGGCATTGGCCGATGGCTGATCTCGTCACGGGGCATCGACTTGTGAAGGAACTGGCCTGCAACTGGAAAGTTTTCTGGGAGAACTACAATGAATGCCTGCATTGCCCGGGGATTCATCCGGAGCTCTGTGAGATGGTCCCCGTTTACGGCAAAGGCTTCATGGCAGAAAATGAAATGCCAGGCTGGTCAGCAGGCAAGGGGCAAGACCAGCATTTGCGGCCGGGTGCCAGGTCATGGACCATGTCGGGCAAGGCCTGTGGTTCAGAATTTCCAAAGCTTACGGCGGAGGAACGGGCGCGTGGCCACACATTCGTGACCTTGCTGCCCACCTGCTACATCGTGGCCCATGTGGACTATGTGCGGCTTGTATCGATGCGGCCGCTCGGACCTGAGCGCACCGAACTGACGGCGGAATGGCTATTCCCTGAGGCAACCCTGAAAGCTCCAGGGTTCGATCTTGCGGATGTCACGGATTTTGCGACCATGGTGATGATGCAGGATGCGGCGGCCTGCGAATTGAACCAAAGGGGATTGCGCTCGCAGGCTTTCCGCCATGGCCGGTTGATGCCGCAGGAATTTGATGTGCACCGGTTCCAGAATTGGGTGCGGAACGCTTTGGTATAGGAGGGCGGCATGGACAGGTTGGCAAATGATTGGGACCGCAGGGGACTTCCTGCATGGACTTATCACAATGAGGCCCTGCTGGGCCTTGAAATGGAAGAAATCTTCCTCAAGCATTGGCAGATTGCAGGGCACGTCAACGATGTGGCCGCGCCCGGCGACTATTTCAGTTTCGATGTCGGGCCGGAGCGCGTGGTCATCCTGCGCGGTGATGATGGTGAGGTCAGGGCCTTCCACAATCTCTGCCGCCACCGGGGTTCGCGCGTGGTTGCCGACGCCAAAGGCCATTGCAGGAATGCGCTGGTCTGCCCCTTCCACGGCTGGGTTTATAACCTTGATGGCACATTGCGCGGGCCTGCGCGGCCGGGGAGCTATCCCGCCATGGACAAGCGCCTGTTCGGCCTGAAGCCCGTGGAAATGGAAATTTGGCAAGGTCTCATCTTTGTCCGCTTCAAACCGGGGCCGCAACCCTCAGTCGCGGAATTGCTAAAACCTTTCCTGTCCGAACTTGCACCCTACCAGGTCGCAGATATGGTGCCGTCACGTGCCGTGTGGACAGCGGAATTGCCGGTCAACTGGAAATCAATCCGCGATGTTGACAACGAAGGCTATCACGTCGCCATGGCCCACCCGGCCTTGCATGACCTTTACGGATCAACCTATCACGATATTCCCATGGCCAATGGTTTGAACATTGCCAAGGCCACGCTTCAGCCCCAGGCTGGGCGGAGCTGGAGCGTGAGGCATTACATGGCTTTCACAGAAAGCCCGGATTTCCTTCCGGAAGCCTTGCGCAAGACATGGGCCTATTACGGGCTTTTCCCCAATGGTGTGATTGTCACCACACCGGAGACCGTGGGCTTCTACCAGGAATTCCCGGCGGCTGTCGGGCGTTCGGTGGTCAGGGGGGCAGTCTATCGCCATCCAACGGAAAGCCGGCGGCAAAGGGCGGCACGCTATCTCTCCCACCGCATCGACCGGGAAACCTATGAGGAAGACACCCAGCTTTCCATCTGGTCCAATGAATCCATGAAATCCTCGGCTTTTGAGAATTTCCACCTCTCGGACCTTGAACGGACGGTCAGGGCCCATCACGATCATTTGCGCCGGATCCTGCCCGTGATGACACTGGACAAGGCCCCAAAGACGGATGATCTTGCGTTACTGAACGATGAGATGCGTCGCGTTCCGGTTTGATACTTTTAAAACAGGCAGAGGGAGACACCATGGTTCTCACAGCATCACTCAACAGGCGCGCTGCGATGGCCGGACTTGCCGGAACAGCACTTGCCATGCCCCATATCCGGCGGGCACACGCCGAGGACAAGATGCTCAATGTCTACAATTGGGCGGATTACATCGGCGAAACCACCATTGAGGATTTCCAAAAGGCCAGCGGAATTGCCGTTACCTATGACACCTACAGTTCGGCGGAGGAAATGCAGGCCAAGATGCTGGCGGGGTCCACCGGCTATGATCTCGTCATGCAGTCGGGCCTGGGCATGCCGGAAATGCAGAAGGCCGGAATTTATGACACGCTGGACAGGAGTAAGCTGCCCGGCTGGGGCAATCTCAATCCGGAAATCCTGCGCATCAATGCTGGCTATGACCCTGGCAACTCAAGCGGTGTTCCCTACATGTGGGGCTCCGTCGGCTTCACCTACAACCTCGATCTGGTGAAGGCACGGCTGCCGGGTGCAGACCTTGAATCCCTCGACACAATTTTCAAGCCCGAAAATGCGGCGAAGCTCGCGGACTGCGGCATTTCCATCCTCGACAGCCAGACCGATGTGGTGCCGATGCTGCTCAAATACCTCGGCCTCGACGGGGACACCCAGAATATCGCTGACTATGACAAGGTTGCGGCGCTTTTCAAAACCATCCGCGAACACGTCCGGACATTTGACAACACCAACTACCTCAATGCCATTCCCAACGGCGAGCTTTGCGCC
Organism: Hyphomicrobiales bacterium; assembly: GCA_031380375.1. Classification (GTDB taxonomy): domain Bacteria; phylum Pseudomonadota; class Alphaproteobacteria; order Rhizobiales; family Aestuariivirgaceae; genus Aestuariivirga. Next base: position 562 of record JANNFZ010000377.1, on the reverse strand, counting down.
ATCAACAACTGGTCGGGGGATTATTCGACGGCCAAGACGCGGGCTGAAGAAGCGGGGGTGACCATCAATCTCGCCTATTTCGTTCCGAAGACCGGGTCGCCCGCCTGGTCCGACAACTGGTGCATTCCCAAAGACGCCAAGAACAAGGACAATGCCTATGTGTTCCTTGAATACATGTTGCAGCCCGAAGTGGCGGCGAAATGCACCAACTTCACCAACTATGCCAATGCCAACTTGAAGGCCAATGCCTTCATTGATCCAGCCGTGCTTGCAAACCCGGCGATCTATCCCGATGAAGCGACTATGCAGCGGCTGTGGGCACCAAAGCCCTTCAGTCCCGAGCAGGACCGTGCCCTGACGCGGATGTGGCAAACCATCAAGACCGGCTGATCATGTCGGACGGTGGCGCTCCATTCATCCAGATCGAAGCGGTGACAAAACGTTTCGACGGCATTGCCGCCGTGAACGCCGTGTCGCTTGATATCCAGAAGGGCGAGCTCTTTGCACTGCTGGGTGGGTCAGGCTGCGGCAAGACCACACTGCTCCGCATGTTGGCGGGGTT
>JANNFZ010000368.1:0-3880 GCA_031380375.1 Hyphomicrobiales bacterium | reverse complement strand
GCCGGCACGAGGCCCGCGGGAACACGCAAAAGCTGAACCAAGGTCTGGCCTCGCTTTAGGGTCAGGACCAATAAACCTAAATGTTTGGCAGGCCGTCGATCGGAAACGACTGGGGAGGGACCCACTTGAAGCCCGTCACTGCCGAATGAGGCCAGACCCCTTCTCCCCAATCATGACAACCGTCGCATTGGTGTTCGCGCTGACCACAGAGGGCATTACCGACGCGTCACAGACCCTGAGCCTCTCGAGGCCGTGGACCCGGAGATCAGGCCCAACCACCGCGCGCTCGTCTGTGCCCATGCGGCACGTGCTGGTGGGATGCCAGATGGTCGATGCGCCGCGACGGATTCGGCGTTCGAGGGCAGCGTCATCCAAGTCCGCCGGATCGGCCCGTCCCAGCCTTACCTCATCGAACGGCGTTGCGTTCAGGATCTCCACTCGCCGCCGCACGCCTTCCACGGTGAGCCGCAGGTCGCGAGGCTCGGCAAAGTAGTTGGGGTCGATCAGGGGGTGGTCCAGCGGATTGGCGGAGGCGAGCGTCACCGCGCCCCGGCTCAGTGGCCGGCTGACCCAGCCGCCAAGATAGACACGTGTGCGATCCGGTTGGCCATCCGAGCGATAGAACTCTGCGTGGCTTGGCGTGAATACCGTCTCGAAGTCCGGGTCAGCGTCGCTGGGGTCAAGTCTCAAGAATGCACCAGCATCGAGATGAAGTGTCGCGAGTTGGCCGGTGCCCGTGCCTTCGAACTCGGCCAGCGCGGCGTCAAAGTCGCTGGCGTGGCCGCCCAAGTCCAGTGGCTCCTTCAGGACCGCGCTGACAGCGCCGCCTCCAATATGATCCTGCAGGTCTTGCCCGACGCCCGGCAGGTCTGCGATCACAGTGATATCGTGCGCCGCAAGATGGGCTGCAGGACCGATGCCGGACAGCATCAGGAGGTGAGGCGACCCGATCGCTCCGGCAGCTAAAATTACCTCGCTATCGGCCTCGATCCGCTGGACCTGTCCGTCGGCAAAGACTTCGACGCCACGCGCCCGTCCCCGCTCGATCACGAGCCGAAAGACGAAGACGTTGCGGAGCAGTGTGAAGTTCACGCGATCCCGGATCGGGTCGATGAAGGCTTCCTTGCTTCCGCACCGACGCCCGTTCTTCAGTGTCGCCTGGAAGTAGCCACAGCCCTCCTGCACCGCTCCGTTGAAGTCGGGATTGTAGGGGACCCCGACAGCCTGCGCCGCCTTCAGGAAAAGCTCGCACAGGGGATGGCGATGCGGGTTCGTCTCGACGCCCATCGGCCCATCCGTTCCGTGGTAGTCGTCCGCAAATGTCGTGTTGCCCTCGGAGCGGCGGAAGTAGGGCAGTACATCCTCGTATCCCCATCCGGGGTTTCCCATTGCCTGCCAGCGGTCATAGTCGCCACGGTTGCCCCGGACATACATCATCAGGTTCAGCACGCTGGTGCCCCCGACGGCGCGACCACGCGGATAGGCGATCCGCCGCCCGAAGAGCTGCTTCTGCGGGGTAGTGGTGTAGGCCCAGTCGAGCTTCGACCCCTGAAGATAGATGGTGGCGCCGGGAATTGTCGCCAGATTGGTGTCCGGCTCGCCGCCAGCCTCGATCAGGAGCACGCGGCACGACGGATCTGAGCTCAGGCGATTGGCCAGGACGCAACCTGCAGAACCCGCACCGACAATGATGTAATCGAAATTCACGGCACCACCTCCTGCGGTCGGAGAATCAAGCGCTCAAGCATCCCACGAGAATGCGGCAAAGGCCACGATCATGTGGTCTCGTTGTGAAACCTTATAGGTCCTGAGCCTCGAGCATCGTGCGGTCATTTGGAATCTGAAGCATCAATTGACCGCGTAAACGGTGCTCGTAAATTCAATATGTTGGTGCAACTTTTCTCTCCCAAATCGTTCCGATTTGTTCGTCCGTTGCGCTGGCCCGCCAACTTGCTAAAAAGGGGAGAGCCACAACAGGGTTGTTCCATGTCCATATATGATCAAGACCTCGGCAAGAATGCCGCCAATTTCCAGCCGCTGACGCCGCTGTCGTTTTTGCAGCGCGCCGCATCAGTCTACCCCGACCATCCCGCCATCATCCACGGCACCACGCGCACCGACTACAAGACCTTCTATGCCCGCTGCCGGCAGTTGGGATCGGCGCTCGCCAAGCGCGGCATCGGCAAAGGTGACACCGTCTCTGTGCTGCTCGCCAATTCGCCGGCCATGCTTGAGTGCCACTATGGCGTGCCCATGACCAAGGGCGTGCTCAACACGCTGAACATCAGGCTTGATGCGGCGACCATCGCCTTTTCGCTCGATCATGCCGAAACCAAAGTACTGATCGTTGATAAGGAACTCTCAAAGCTCGCTGGTGATGCGCTGGCTCTGTGCAAGGCAAAGCCGCTGGTCATTGATTATGTCGATCCGGAATATCCCGTCGAAGGTACCCGTGTCGGCACCGAGGACTATGAGAAGCTCGTGGCCTCCGGTGATCCCGACTATCAGTGGCACTGGCCCGATGATGAATGGGATGCGATCTCGCTGAACTACACATCCGGCACAACCGGCAATCCCAAGGGCGTGGTCTACCACCATCGCGGTGCCGCCCTTCTCGGCCAGGGCAATGTGCTGACGGCTTCGATGCCGAAGCACGCCGTTTATCTTTGGACGCTGCCGATGTTTCATTGCAACGGCTGGTGCTTTCCGTGGTCCTTGTCAGTGATCGGCGGAACCCATGTGACGCTGCGCTGGGTCAGGCCCAAAGCCATTTGGACAGCCCTTGCCGACCACAGGGTCACGCATTTGTGTGGTGCGCCCATTGTCATGTCGACGATCCTCAGCGCGCCGGAGGAAGACAAGCGTGTGATCCCGCAGACTGTGGAGTTTTTCACAGCCGCTGCACCACCACCCGAGGCCGTGTTGGCCGCCATGGCGGAAGCTGGTTTCAACGTCACGCATCTTTATGGCTTGACCGAGACCTACGGCCCTGCCGTCGTCAATGACTGGAAAGCCGAATGGGATTTGCTCGATGGCCCAGCACGCGCCACCAAGAAAGCCCGCCAGGGTGTGCGTTATCACGCGCTTGAAGACCTCAACGTCATGGATCCAGAGACCATGGTGCCGGTGCCGATGGATGGCGAGACCATGGGCGAAGTGATGTTCCGCGGCAATGTCGTGATGAAGGGCTATCTCAAGAATCCCAAAGCCACAGGCGACGCTTTCAAGGGGGGATGGTTCCACTCCGGCGACCTCGGTGTCTTGCATCCCGATGGCTACATTCAGTTGAAGGACCGTTCCAAGGACATCATCATTTCCGGCGGCGAGAACATCTCATCGATTGAAGTTGAAGATGCGCTTTACAAACACCCTGCCGTGCAGGCGGCAGGCGTGGTGGCAAAAGCCGACGAGAAATGGGGCGAGGTGCCTTGCGCCTTCGTCGAGTTGCGACCCGGCAGGACCGCGACGGAAGAAGAAATCATCGCCTGGTGCCGCGAGAAACTGGCGAAGTTCAAGGTGCCGAAGCAGGTCATCTTCACTGAAATTCCAAAGACGAGCACCGGCAAGATCCAGAAGTTCAAGCTCCGGGCGATGGCGAAATAACAAACGCCATAAAACTTGCGGCAATCACCTCTATGTTGTTCGTCTCACGGCCTTTGCCCGCTTCAACTTGTATCGTGCCAGCAGCCGTTCTTTCAACAAAGCCATGAACTTTGGCGGCAAGACTCCGTAAGCAACGGATTGGGGATCGCCGCTGGTCTTTGGCCGCAAATCCGGTCCCGGCCAGATGAAGTCATTGGCCTCATCAAGGACAATCCACGATCTGTCGGAATCGAGTCCGAGACGGGTTTTTGTTGGCAGCGGGATTTCAAGTGCTGAA
>JANNFZ010000357.1:0-7455 GCA_031380375.1 Hyphomicrobiales bacterium | reverse complement strand
CGAAATCGGGAGTGCGCATAACGGTGGATCACGGCATTCAATCGCGCGGCACTGCCAATGCGATTTTGAAAGAGGCCGGACTTCCAAAACAATTTTGACAATGGGAAATTGATCGTGGGCAAAACCCGACTTGAAGCCTTCAGCGATGGCGTCATTGCCATCATCATCACCATCATGGTGCTTGAGCTGAAAGTGCCCCACGGCGACAGCCTGGAAAACCTGGCGGAACTTTGGCCGGTGTTCTTCAGCTATGTGCTGAGTTTTCTCTATATCGGCATCTACTGGAACAACCACCACCACTTGCTGCACACCGTAAAGAAGGTGAGCGGCGGTATATTGTGGGCCAATCTGCATTTGCTGTTCTGGCTGTCGCTCGTGCCTTTTTCGACAGGCTGGATGGGCGAAAACCATTTTGGCCAATGGCCGGTCTTTGTCTATGCCCTCAACTTGTTGATGGCGGCCGTGGCCTACACGATCCTGTCGTTGCGCATCCTTGCCGTTCATGGCAGCGATTCCGACCTCGGTCGTGCCATGGGCGCCGACATCAAGGGAAAGCTGTCACTGGTGGCCTATGTGGCCGCCATGGCCGCAACTTTCCTGCTGCCGCTCGCAGGCGTTGCCATTGCTGTTGCCGTTGCCCTGATGTGGCTGATCCCGGACCGCCGCATCGAAAACGTCATCAGCGAACGATAAGCACTTTATTCACTTATCCGGCGCACACTCCCGGCCAGTAACTCTTCAAGGACCTGAAATGACGGAATTGGACGCAAGTACAGTTCCGGGATTCGCCTGAGAACAGAATTACCCGTCCTCTCGTGAATCCCGGCACATGGGATTGGAGGACTTATGATTGTCTTGAAAACAGGTTTGTCACTGGCGTGCCTTTTGCTCAGTGCGAGTGCCGCCATGGCGCAGATGCCCTGCGCCACGCATGATGACATCGCCAAGCTGCTGGGCAGCAAATACCTCGAAGGTGTAACCCACATGGGCCTCGCGGGTGGCAAGAATCTCATCGAGATTTATGTCTCCGAGAAGGGCACCTTCACGGTCGTTGCAACCCAGCCCAGTGGTCTCAGTTGCATTATTGCAGCGGGCAAGGACTGGGAACAGATGGCGGATCCGCCAAAGAACCTCACGTCACTTTGAAGCTCTAAGAACCGTCGTAGACCTCAGGCGTCGAAATGCGTCTCGCACCTTCCTGCCATGACACATAGATCGCGCAGGAAATGAGGATGGCGACACCGGTAAAAGTCCATATGTCGGGGAAATCGTTGAAAAAATACCAGCCCACAATAACGGCTGCAATCATCTCCGTGTAGTTGAAGGGCGAAAGCAGGCTTGCCTCGGCATAGTCATAGGCCTTGGTGATGAGATAGTGCCCGGCAATGGCAATGGCACCGAGCAGCACCAGCAGCAGCCACTGTTGCTGGGTGATCGGCAGCCAATAGGCAGGGGCTGCCGCCGAAAGTGCAATCGCCCCCAGGGCACTGGTCTGGAACGTCGTTACCATTGCGTCGGCCTTGCCCGTGAGGTGCCGCGTCACGAGAATGTAAAAGGCGGACGAAAGACCAGCTAGCAGGGCAAAGAGCACGCCGACATTCAACGCCTGGAAGCCGGGCCGGATGATGATCAGAACACCAACAAAACCGGCAGCGACCGTGGCCCAGCGCCGGAGATCCACCTGTTCGCCAAGCAGGAGTGGCGAAAGGGTCGTGATGACAATGGGCTGCACGAAATAAATTGCCAGCGTGTCGGCGATGGGCAGATGCTTGAGGGCGAGGAAAAAGAACGCCGTGCCGGAAATGAGGAAAGTGGCGCGCGCCGTGTTGAACAGCGGGTTGACGGGCTTGAAGGCCGCTCGTCCCGCCACCGACATGGCAAGCGGCAGTGTGAACAGGGCGCCAAAGAAGAACCGCGCCCAGACCATTTGAAAGACCGGCACGCCCTGTTGTCCCAAAAACTTCGCGCAAACGTCAATGAACGGCAGAATGGCCATGGCCGCAAGGACAAGGCCAATTCCACGAAAGGCATTGGGACTGGCCTTCACGCCTTTATCCGCAGGTTTTCGGGATCCCAGATGCTTTCCGGTATGATCCGCGCCTTGCGCATTTCGGAAAAAACCATGACGTCAAACTGGCCGCCGTCGCTGGCAAGTTCCGGCGGCACATAGGCGAAGGCCAGTGATTTGGCCGTCGCGTGGCCAAAGGAACCGGACGTTGTGACGCCGACCACCGCACCGCCATGATAGACGGGTTCGTTGCCCACGCAATCGGAATCCGTGTTGTCCACTTCCATGGTGACGAGTTTCATGCGGGCACCCTGTTGCTTGCGTGACAGCGACGCGGCCTTGCCTGTGAAATCCGTTTTGTCGAGGCGGATGAAGCGCTCCATCGAAGCCTCGAACATGTCGATTTCATTTGTGAGTTCCGAGCCCCAGCCGCGATAGGACTTTTCCATGCGCAGGGAATTCATGGCGTAGGTGCCAAACAGGCTCATGCCGTGGGCCCCACCTGCGGCCATCAACGCATCGAACACGGACTGCATGCCGGCGCGCGGCACATGCAGTTCAAAGCCGAGTTCACCAACATAGGTGACACGCAGCACGCGCACATTGCTGATGCCCGCGACAGTCGCCACTTTGCCTGTCAGCCAGCGGAAGGCAGGCGCTGTGAGATCGAGATCGCAACACGCCGTGAGAACATCGCGGGATTTGGGACCAGCGAGGACCAGCACGCCATAATCATCCGTGACGTCGGTGATCGTGACGATTTCATCATCCCGCTTGCGCCACGTCAACTGGTCATAATCATGTTCCTGCGCCACCGCCGCTGAAAGCACATAGAAATGGTCTGCGCCAAGCCTTGTGATGGTGATTTCACTTTCGATGAAGCCATTGTCGTTCAGCAGATGTGTGAGAGTGATGCCGCCGTCCTTTTCCGGAATCTTGTTGGCGCAAACGCGGTTGAGGAAAGAAAACGCGTGCCTGCCCGTCACATCAAATTTGGAAAAGGTCGAGAGGTCCATGAGGCCAACGCGCTGGCGCACTGCAAGGGCTTCATCACGCACCGCATTCCACCAGTTGGAGCGCCGGAATGAATAAATCTCGCCGGTGCCGTTCTGGTCATACCAGCGGGCCCGTTCCCAACCGAAAATTTGTGAAAATTGAGCGCCGTGTGTGGCAAGCGTGTCGTGCAGCGCCGACTTTCGCAAGCCACGGCCAACGACGTGTTGTTCCGCTGGCTTGTAACAATAATACATGTGGTGATAGTCGGCGACAGAGACTTCCGCTGTATAGTCTTTCGTGGCCCACGCGCCAAAGCGGCGCGGATCGAACTCGCGCATGTTGATTTCGGCCTGGCCGTGCACCATCCATTGCGCCAGGTATTTGCCTGCACCACCACCTTGGCAGATGCCGATGGAGGCACCACAATGCATCCAGTAATTCTTTGGCCCATGGGCTGGCCCTGAGAGATAGACACCATCTGGCGTGTGGGTGATGGCACCCGAAATGATCGACTTCACACCCGTCTGACCGAACAGCGGCAGGCGCTCCGTTGCCTTTTCGAGCCATGGCATGATGCGATCGAGTTCATTGGGTTCCAATTCGCTCTCATAGTCCCAGCGCGGTTGCCCGCCCTCCCAACAGGTGTGGGCAGTCGCCGTCTCATAAGGACCGACAAGGATGCCATTGGTCTCTTCGCGCAAATAGGCGTGGGAATAGGGATCACGCACCACCGGCAGTTCCATCTTGAGGTCGATCAGTTCCTGCAAGGGTTCGGTGATCACATATTGGTGCAGCATGTTGGCGATGGGTGCGCGATGTCCCGTCCATCCCGCCACCACATCGCAATAGGAACCGGCGGCGTTGACCACATGCTGGCAGTCGATGGTGCCGTTTTCTGTGAACACCCGCCATTCGCCGCTTGGCAGGAGCTTGATATCAGCGGCCCTGGTGCGGCGGTAAATCTCGGCACCGAGTTTCCGGGCCCCAGCCGCCATGGCATTGGTGATATCGGCAGGTGCCACATGGCCGTCAGTCACCGTGCGGAAGGCCGCCTTCACGCCGAACGTGTCGAGGAAAGGATGATACTGCTTGATCTCCGCAGGACCGATGATTTCGCCCTCGTAGCCAGCGAGCTTCGAAACACCATAGACGTATTTGAGCCAGTTCACTTCCTCGTCGGTGGTGGCGAGGCGCAAACCCCCGCAGCCATGCCAGGACACGGCTTGCCCCGTCAGCTTTTCAAGCTGCGGATAGAGTTGCGTGCCATAGAGATGCACCTTGGTCATGTTGAGCGAGGAATTGAAATGCGGGCATTGCCCCGCCGCATGCCAAGTGGAGCCGGACGTCAACTCGCCCTTTTCAATGAGCACGATGTCGGTCCAGCCTTCCAGCGCCAGGTGATAGAGCAGACCCACCCCCATGATGCCGCCCCCGACAACGACCACCCGCGCATGTGATTTCATCTGCAAACTCCCGTATCGCGCATCAATCGCGCAAGCCTCGGCTGATCGCAAGGTTCAAAAAGCTGCGGTGAGGTGAGCCAGTCCAAACGCTGTTGTCGCGGGGTCGGCAAGGCACAGGGGCGAAGAAAGTCCGCCGTTTTTTAATGCGCCGCACACTGCGTCAACAATCAAGGCGCGTTGGCCCCAGAAGATCGCGCCAAAAACCAGCGGCATCGCGGCTCCGGAAATGACATAATAGGCAAGGTTGCGGTTGCTCTCGCTGTCCCAATAGCCATTGTCATCCCACTTGGCCCCAATGGCATGTTTCTCAAACTGGTAGTTGTCGCGGGTCAGGGTGTCCCAAGGTTCCCCGAGATCAAGGCCTTCGGGCAGAAAGGTGGCATGGGCACGCAGGAAATGCCCAGCGAATCCCGCCGCCGCTCCGAAAACCACGCCGGCAAAAACAAATGCAAGATAGGCCAAGGCGATCATGGCCGGTATTCTCGCCCAAATCCGTGACCCAAGACTTAAACGGTTTGGTAAACCAAGAGCGCTGTGGCCGTTGCCAAGTTGAGGCTGTCCACACCCGGCTTCATGGGAATTCTGACCAATAGCTTGCAAGCATTTGTAACGGCTTGTGAAAGTCCGCGTGCTTCAGAGCCCATCACCAGCAGCAGCGGGGCTGCATAACTCCGCCTGAAATCGACAGTCGCGGACATTGATGTCCCCACCGTTTCGCCCGGAAAGCCGCCCATGAAGTCAACAAGTGCCGGTGTTTTCATGCGCACCAGCGGCACGGCAAATACCGAGCCAGTGGAGGCACGCACGGTTTCCGGCCCATAAGGATCGCAGCAATCACCCGCCAGAATGATGCCGGAAACGGACGCTGCATCGGCGGTGCGCATGATGGTGCCGAGATTGCCGGGATCGCGGATTTCCTCCAGCGCCAACCAAACACCTGATTTGCTCGCGTGGGGCTGGAAGCGCATCCGGAAAGTCGCCAGCACGTCCTGCGGATTGTTCTGGCCGGAAAGTTCCGCCATCACCTTTTCAGTGACGATCAGTGGATTGACGTTGTTCCAGATCGCCACGGGCTTTGTTGAAATCAGTGTTTCCGGCACCCAACCCAAGTCGGCGGCCCGTTCCAGCATGGCCAGGCCTTCGGCCATGAACAGACCCTGTTCGCGGCGGCCCTTCTTGTCGGCAAGCGCCTTCACGGACTTGACGGTTGGGTTTTGCAGCGAATTGATCGGGATCATGGGCTCTGCCTAGTCCGGAACGGGAGGGCTGACAAGTTGGCCACCATGCTCCTATACTCGCCTGATGAACATTCACGCCCGCCCCAATATCAAGACCGGCATTTCCGTGTGCCCGCATGACTGCCCTTCGGCCTGTGCTCTTGAGGTTGAGCTGCTCGACGAGCGCACCATTGGCCGGGTGCGGGGTGCCAGGGAAAACAGCTACACGCTGGGCGTCGTCTGCGAAAAAGTCGCACGCTATGCCGAACGCATCCACCATCCCGATCGCTTGCTTTACCCCCTGAAGCGGGTTGGCAAAAAAGGCGAGGGCAAGTTCACGCGCGTTTCATGGGATGAGGCAATGGGCGAAATTGCGACGCGTTTTCTGGCCATTGAAAAAGAACACGGCAGCGAGGCCATCTGGCCCTATTGGTACGCAGGCACCATGGGTCTCGTGATGCGCGACGGCATTGAGCGGCTGGCCCACGCCAAAAATTATTCCCGCATGTATGGCACGTTCTGCATAGCCCTGAGTTGGCCCGGCTACTTCGCTGGCACCGGCATCGTCCGGGGCGTTGATCCAAGGGAAATGCAGAAATCCGATCTCATCGTCGTGTGGGGCGGAAACCCCGTGAACACGCAAGTCAACGTGATGACCCACATCGGCATCGCCCGCAAAGAGCGCCACGCCAAAATGGCTTGCGTCGATATCTATGACACCGGCACCATGAAGCAGGCCGACCACAAGTACATCATCAAGCCGGGCACCGATGGCGCGCTGGCCTGCGCCATCATGCATGTGCTGTTCCGGTACGGCTTTGCCAACCGCACCTATCTCGATCAGTACACGGACGATCCCAAGGGCTTCGAACAACATTTGCGAACGCGCACACCGGAATGGGCCTCATCGATTTGCGGCCTGGCAGCGGAACGCATTGTAGAATTCGCCCATCTGATTGGCAAAATCGAGCGGACTTTCTTCCGCCTCGGTTATGGTTTTACCCGCGGCCGCAATGGCTCGGCCAACATGCATGCCGTCACCAGCATTCCCGCCGTCACGGGTGCATGGCTGCACGAAGGTGGCGGTGCACTTCATTCCAACAGTGGCATGTATCGCTGGGACAAGACGCTGATCGAGGGCCAGGATGTGGCCAAGCCCGGCATCCGCACCATGGACCAGAGCCGGATCGGCGAAGTGCTGACGGGCAATCCGCAGGATTTAAAAGGTGGCCCGCCAGTCAAGGCGATCTTCATCCAAAACACCAATCCGGTTTCGGTGGCACCCGACCAAACGAAGGTGAAGCAGGGCTTTGCCCGCGACGACCTGTTCACCGTCGTCCATGAGCAATTCATGACGGAAACGGCGCGCTACGCCGACATCGTGCTGCCCGCCACCATGTTTCTGGAGCATGACGACATTTATCAGGGCGGCGGCCACCAGCACATCATGTTTGGCCGGAAACTCGTTGACGCACCAGGCGAATGCCGCTCCAACCATGAGGTGCTTTGTGATCTTGCCGGGCGCGTGGGCGCTGAACATGAAGGCTTCACGCTTGATCCCCGCACCATCATTGACCGGACACTGAAGGCATCCAACAGGCGTGGGCTTGCCGAGCTTGATGCCGAGAATTGGTTCGACGTGCAGCCGGATTTTGCAACAGCACATTTCCTCAATGGCTTTGCCCACGCCGATGGCAAGTATCATTTCCGGGCGGACTGGCGCAACGCCGCTGGCGTAGTCTCGACAATGGGGGCACTGGGTCCCTTGGAC
>JANNFZ010000356.1:0-1654 GCA_031380375.1 Hyphomicrobiales bacterium | reverse complement strand
AGCACTGTCTGGCCTTCCTTGACGGCCCCGCCAATTGCAATGAAGGCGGCAGAACCAGGTGCCGACGACAGATAAGCCGTGCCGACCATGGGTGACTTGACGGTGCCGGGATGATCGGCGGGTCTGGCGGCAGGTGCCGCAACTGCTGCCGCCTGATGCGCCGCTGCGGGAACAGGTGCCGCCGCCTGCACATGGGCAACGACATTCCTCGAAACCCGGACCCGCACGCCTTTCTGGTCAAGCTCGATCTCGGTCAAGCCGGTGGCATTGAGAATATCAGCAAGGCTGTGGATCAGTGCCAGTTCCGGCGGGCTTTGGGGATTGCGCGCGGCAGGTTTCTTCTTGGACGGCATGGTGAACCCTTGTTGGCAATATGACGGCTGTCGCTGTTATATGCGGCGATGCGGCCTGAGGCAAACCGCCATTCGCGCCCTCAGCAGAGTTTGCAGCCGCCTGAATCGCGGACCTCGGCAACGGCGGCGGCGAGGCCATCAAGTGGCAAGTACCCCGGCACCAACTGGTCATCGATGACGAAAGCCGGTGTGCCGTTGATGGCAAGCTTTTGCGCAAGGGCCTGGTTCGCGGCAACTTGGGCTGCAATTTTTTCGTCGGCCATGTCGGCTTTGAGCTTTACCATGTCGAGGCCGACTTCGGCGGCAATCTGGTCGGTGACCTCGGCGGTCACCGGCACTTCGCTCTTGAACAGGGCCTGGTGCAGTTCCCAGTACTTGCCCTGGCGTTCGGCGGCAAGTGCCGCCCTGGCGGCGTATTCGGAACCCTCGCCGAAGATCGGGAATTCCTTCATGACGATTTTCAGGTTCTTGTCGGAGCCCACCAGTGCAACGACCTCGCCGACACTGCGCTTGCACCAGCTGCAATTATAATCAAAAAACTCGACGATGGTGACATCGCCTTTCGCGTTGCCGACAATGGGGTCAGCCGCAACCTTGAAAACAGCGGCACTGTTTTGCTTCAAGCCCTCGGCGCGCGCCGTGTCTTCGGCCAAACGTTCCTTCTGTTCGAGGGTGGTGGTCATCTCGCGGATGATTTCCGGATGCGTCAGGAGATAGCTGCGGATGATCTCCTCGAATTCGGCCTTCTGGTCGGCTGTCACCGTGCCGGCGGCGGCAGGCATCAATGCCGCTCCCGCAAATATCAGGCCGGCAGCAAGAATTCGGGCAGCATGGATCATGGATCACCTCGTTTGGCGTGAGATTGGGGGATTGCCGACAAAAATTCAAACCACAATTAGCGCGCTTCCCGGCGAAATGGAATCATTTCGCCGAAAAGGATTCGCGCCAATTGAAAATATGATGAAGCATGCCCTGGCGCAACGGACGATCTAATCGTTCCGATTTGAGAGAGGAAAGTTGCGCCAACATATTGAATTTACGAGCATCGTTATCGCGGTCAATCAAAACTTCTGGTTCAAATTGACCGCGCGATGCTCTAACCGCCAAACCGCCTCACACTTTGGCGGGGCATGCTTTTGTTTACGGTTCATTTTTTCTTCTTTTTTGAACTGAAGGTCATGATGTCATTGGCCTTGACCCATTCGGGCGACCCCACTTTGAAATAGTCGAGCGCTGCTTGCGCCTTGGTCTTGGCCAAATCCCGGTCGCCGATGGCCAGGGCATACTCGGCGGTCGAGAGT
>JANNFZ010000338.1:0-3032 GCA_031380375.1 Hyphomicrobiales bacterium | reverse complement strand
CGCCTTGCAACGGCAACGTCTGCCGGTTCACGTTTTCGCGAGGTGAATCGTGTCAGGCGACGCCACGCAGCGAATGGCCCTGCTGCGCTTTTGCAAGTTCGGCAGTCACCTGCTGCGCCGTCAACGGCTTGTGGAAGAAGAAGCCCTGCAAGCCTGTGCAACCCGCCAGCCGCAACACGGCCACTTCCTCTTCCCGCTCAACGCCTTCGGCGGTCACCTCGGCGGAAAGGCCGCGCGCCACCAGCAAGGTTCCCTGGACAATCGCAAGCTCCGCCGGGTTCGACAAAACCTTGCTGACAATCGACTTGTCGATCTTGATCCGGTCAAACTGGAAGGTGCGCAGATAGCCAATGGAAGAAAAACCCGTGCCGAAATCATCAAGCGCAATGCGGATGCCGGCGAGCCGCAACTGCTTGAACACCGCCTTGGCCCGGTCGGCATCGCGCACCAGCGACGTTTCGGTGAGTTCCAGTTCGACCCGGCGGGGATCAATGCGATGGGCCTCGATCACCGTGAGGGCGCGATCGACAAAACGGGGATTGTTGAGTTGCACCGCCGACACATTGACCGCGAGCTTGATGTCAGGCCAATCCCGAGCAGCGGCACAAGCCTTGTGAAGGATGAGCTCACCGAGGTCATCAATCAATCCGGCGGTTTCCGCGACCCCAATGAAGCGGTCGGGTGTGATTTTCCGCGCCGAATTGACGGGCCAGCGGGCCAAAGCTTCGACACCCGTCATGCGCAGAGTGCGCGCATCCATCACCGGCTGGAAGACAATGTCGAGCGTGCGGTTCGAAATGATTTTGCGAAGCTCCGCGGCAATAGCCAGATTCTCGTTGCGCTCGGTGTCGAAGGTCTCGTCATAGACGCAAAATCTGTTGCGGCCGTCAGCCTTGGCTTTGTACATGGCAATGTCGGCACGCCGGAGAATTTCGGTTTCCTCAAGTTCAACGCCCGCTGTTCCGGTGATGCCGACGCTTGCTCCCACCGCCATGATGCGACCTTCCATGTCAAAGGGCTTCACCAGGAATCGGATCATGCGGTCGGCAAACTCCCGTGCCGAAGCTTCGGCATTACCGCCCACAAACAGGATCACAAATTCATCGCCACCCATGCGGCAACACATGGCAGCCGACGTGGCCAGCAGTGAAATGCCTGCTCCCACCGCGCGGATCAGGCGGTCACCAATGTCATGGCCAAACGAGTCATTGACCTCCTTGAAGCCGTCAAGATCGGCAAAGGCGATGGCATAGTCCAATTGGCCAGCTTGGCGCAGGTTCTGCAAACGCTCGAGCAATGCGGCCCGGTTCGGCATTCCGGTCAGCGGGTCGTGCAACGCGTCGTGGCGGGCTTTGGCCTCGTTGGTCACAAGGTTCTGGATCAGCCGCCAGCACACAACTGTGATGCCGGTCATCACCAGGATGAGAAAGCTCAACACTGCACTGGCCTTCTGCTTGGCCCAGCCCACCATGGCGTCGCCAATCCGGCTGTTGTCCCAGCGCAACACAAGGGCTGGCGTTCCGGCCGCATCGTGCAAGCGCAAATCACTTTGCGGCTGGCCGGCTTCCGGCTCCAGCCAGATGTTATTGACGAGATAGGCCTTTTCGATGCCTGCCAGCATGGCGGCATCAATTGTGCGGATCATCAGCAACTGCTTTTCAGACTTCACATTGCCCGTTGGGCTGGCAATGCGGGCCATGGCTGCGATAACCGGGCCCTGGGCCGTGTAGGCGAAACTTGTGGCAACCGGCTGATCGGCGTCGCGTTCAGCAAGGGCATTGAACACAGGCCCGAGAAGGGCGGCAACGTCCGACTGCATGGGCACAGTGCGCGATGCGATATGTTCGGGCCTTGGCGATGACGGACCGAGCACCGCCACGAGATCGTAGGGCGTGCCGCCGGCGGGAAATTGCGCCCAGGTTGAATTGAACCATTGGGCATTGCTGCTGGTCACAGTGTTTGCGTAAGCGTTGTCCCATTGGGCATTGTTCTGGGCAAGCGTGCCGAGGTCGGCCTCGGCCAGTTTCAGCGCTTGTACAATGAGATCGCGGTTGCGCTTGTATTCGCTCAGATTGGCGTTGCTGGAAACCCGGTCGAGAAGGTCGAAGGTCAGGCCCAGCACGCCAAGCGATGCCAGGAAAATCGGCAAGGCGATGACCAGCAAAAAGCGCCAACCATTGATCGAACGCATAACACCCACTCCCAGAGCGGGCACCATGCGTCGGGATTTTTAACGGCGCATTACTTTGTGCAACCCAAGGCCGATTTGAGATGCACCTATCCCCGTTTGCGCTGTGTTAGGGTAAACGCCGGGTTAACGGGAGACGAAACAATGGCCAGGACAAGGCTTGAAATGATCGCGGCACCCGATCTCGGCGATCCGGTGTTTGAGCCGGGCCTTGGTCAGCAGATTTTCCACGACCGCCTGCGCAACCTTGTCCAGCGCATTGAACTGGAAAAACTTGATGGCTTGGTGATTTTTGGCGACCGCGAACATGTGGCCAATATCGCCTGGGCCACAGGCTATGATCCGCGGTTTGAGGAAGCGATCCTCATTGTCGTGCCGGGGCGTGTCCCCACCTTGCTGGCGGGCAACGAGGGTTTTCCTTACGCCGAATGCGCCAAGGGCGTGTTCGAGCGGGTTCTCTGGCAGCCCTTGAGCCTGATGGGCCAACCGAGGGACAGCTTGCGTCCCCTCACAGAAATTCTGCGCAATGCTGGTTTGAAGAAAGGCATGCGTATCGGTCTTGCGGGATGGAAGGGCTTTGAAACCGAAAATGGCGCCTTTGATCCCGCTTGGATTGAAGCACCGCATTATCTGGTGAAGGCGCTGGAGGAATTCGGCACCGTCAGCAATGCAGCGCTGCTGTTCATGCATCCCGAAACCGGATTGCGGGCGCTGAATGAAGTCGATCAACTCGCCTGTTTTGAATATGCCGCGACCCGCACATCAAACGGCATTCGCCGCTTCATCGCCAATGTGGCACCGGGCATGACCGAATATGAAGCGGTGCGCGCCATGGCGCTCGACG
>JANNFZ010000303.1:0-2363 GCA_031380375.1 Hyphomicrobiales bacterium | reverse complement strand
TGAGCGATTGCGGCGCACGCGGCGTTCCCGCCAGTGCTGATTTCCGGTCTATGAGGAAGAACTCAAGCTCAACAGCGCCAACCGGCAGCATGTGGAGGTCACCACGGAAGCGCTTGACCAGCATTTCCAGGGCATTGCGCGGATCGGCATAATGCGGTTCGCCGTTCAGGTCATGGGCCCTGGCGATATATTGCGCGGACGGAACCTCAAGCCAGGGTAT
Organism: Hyphomicrobiales bacterium; assembly: GCA_031380375.1. GTDB lineage: Bacteria > Pseudomonadota > Alphaproteobacteria > Rhizobiales > Aestuariivirgaceae > Aestuariivirga. The sequence goes on along the minus strand of JANNFZ010000303.1, from coordinate 2,143 downwards.
CCGCTTCAATGAACCCTGCACCGGCCACAACAAAAGGTCACGGTCACCCTCGTCGAATACGAGGCCGGTTTCAGGCACATCCTGTCCCGTCACATCGAGCACCAGCGCCGAGATCGGCAGAAAGCGCCCGTCATTCCAGGCTGGCACAACTTCGTCGCGGCGCAGGATCTTGCCGCGCTGCACGCCGCAAAGATCAGTGAACACCACATGGATGCTTTCAATATCGTGGTTCGCGTCAAGAAAGGCCTGTGCTTCGGCACCCATCTTCGGCGTTACATAGCTTGTCATCGTCTTTACTCCTGCTGACCCCTGAAGGGTCCAGCGTTTCAGGCACTCAATTCGGCAAGACAGCGGTCCAATCCGCTGATCAGGTGATCGACATGAGTGTCGGTCGTGGCCGGGCATATGAGCATCATGTTGTGGAAAGGGGTGATCACCAGGCCGCGGTTGAGAAGGAAATGATGGATCGCCTCGTCAATCGGCCGGTGGATCACCCGCGATGCCTCAAGACCGTTACGTGGACGGTCCGGGCAGCACATGAACTCCACGCGGGCTCCCACGCGGGTCACGTGCCAGTCCACGCCATGTTTGATGATGACATCCGCAATCCCCCGTTCGAGCCTGCGCGCCAGAACGATCATGGGGGCGAAAGCCTCCTCTGTGAAACAACTTGTGAGCACGGCCTTGATCAAGGCCATTTGGATTTTTGAACCGGACAATGTGGTGCCGATGCCGGAGCGCCCGGATTTCCGGTCGCCGAGATAGGCCGCAATCCGCTGCGCCACCTCTGCCGAAAAGCCAAAGGCTGCCGCCGGAATGCCGCCCGCGATGGGCTTGCCGAACACCAGCCCGTCTGGAATGACGCCGGCTTCGCGCCCATAGCCTCCGGGTCCCGACGACAGTGTGTGTGTCTCATCGAAAACCAGAAGTGTTCCCGTTTTTTTCGTCAGTGCACGGAGTGTTTCAAGGAATCCTGGCTGCGGCAGTACCATGCCGACATTGGTCATCACGGGTTCCGCCAGCACGCAAGCCACGTCGCCGGGTGCCAGCGCCTTTTCAAGGGCCGCCACATCATTGAATTCAACAATCTTGGTGAAAGCCGTGAGGTCACGGGGCTCACCGACAAGGCCTGCCACCATCTCGACCCGGCCATTGTCGGCGGTGACAAATGTGTCATCGACGGCACCGTGGTAGCAGTGATTGAAGATCAGGATCTTCTTGCGCCCCGTGACCGCCCGGCACCAGCGCAGCACCGCCCGGTTGGCATCGGACGCCGTCGTTGTGATCTGCCACGATGAAAGTCCGAAACGATTTTCCAGAAGTGCGCCGACTTCGACTGCGTCGGCAGAAGGCAACATGGTGGTGAAACCTTCGCTACCTGCCCGCTGCAAGGCTTCAACGACGGCAGGCGGCGAATGGCCGAACATGGCACCCGTGTCGCCGAGGCAGAAATCCACATATGAATTGCCGTCCGCGTCTGTTAGGTCAACGCCTTGCGCCTTGTTGATGAACAGCGGAAAAGGCGTTCCCCAATCCACCATCCAATGCATGGGCACACCATGAAGCCAGGTTTTTGACGCCGCCGATGCAAGCTTCGCCGACGCCGGATTGCGCTGGTAAAACAGGTGCTGTTCACGGCGGAGCATTGCCTCCACGGCTTTGCCCGGGATGGTTGAGATCAAGATGGACCTGATGGTTGTTGACGTTGACCAGAGCCTTAGCCGGGTTTAAGGGGGCGCAACAACCCCTCTATATTGCAGTGCAACAAAAGGCCGCCCATTCATGACCCGCATTGTCTATGTCAACGGCGAGTATGTTCCCGAATCCCACGCCAAAATTTCGGTCTTCGACCGGGGCTTCCTGTTCGCCGACGGCGTTTATGAAGTGACCCCCGTGGTCAAGGGCAAGCTCGTTGATTTCGGGCCGCACATGGAACGCCTCGACCGCTCGCTGCATGAACTGCATATGGCCTGGCCCTGCTCCAAAGTTGAAATGAAAGACATCCACGAGGAGATCATCGCCAAGAACCATTTGAACGAAGGCATCATCTATATGCAGGTGACGCGTGGTGTCGCTGACCGCATGTTCAATTTTCCGAAAGACATCCGCTCATCTTTGGTGGCCTTTCCGCAGGTGATGACAC
>JANNFZ010000448.1:0-5884 GCA_031380375.1 Hyphomicrobiales bacterium | reverse complement strand
ATTTTTCGTGGCGTCCGAAGCCGATGATGGTCTTGATGCCGGCCTTGCGCGCCGCTGCGGCAAGGCGCTCAAAATAAGCCGTGTCACGATTGATGACGGCGCTGCCGCCCGCCACCACGCCCGAGAAAATTTCCGCCTTGGCATCGGCGATCCCGTCCAGCGATTTGAAATTGCCCAAGTGACTGGGCGCGATGGACGTGACGATGGCCACATGGGGCCGGACCATGGCGACCAGCGGCGTGATCTCGCCTGCATGGTTCATGCCAATTTCAAAGACACCGAAAGCCGCTTCGCGTGACAGGCGCGACAACGTGAGTGGCACGCCCCAATGATTGTTGAAAGACGCCGCCGAGGCATGGGTCCCGCCACTGGCCGCAAGGGCCACAGCGAGCATTTCCTTGGTGCTGGTCTTGCCGACGCTGCCGGTGACGGCGATGATCTGCGCGTCGCTGCGGGCCCGTGCAGCACGGCCGAGATTCTCAAGTCCGCGCAGCGGGTCGTCGGCCACGGTCAAGACCGGACCAGCCGCCTGCATCGCAGGCGTTGCGCGCGACACCATGGCAACGCCCGCGCCGTTTTTTAGGGCGGTCTCGACAAAGTCGTGGCCATCCATCTTGTCGCCCTTGATGGCAACAAAGAGATCGCCAGGTGCCAAGTTGCGGGAATCGATCGACACACCATTGATCGTGCCCCGCGGTTGCGATGAATAATGGCCCCCGGTCGCCACAACAAGTTCGTCTGCCGACCACAAGCCCCTAGCCATCATAGGCCTCGCCGCGCAAAGCAGCCTGGATGGCTTCATGGTCGCTGAAGTGCCTGACTTCGGCAGCAATCGTCTGGCCCTGCTCATGGCCCTTGCCAGCGACAAGCAAAATGCCGCCGGTTTGCAATTCTTCTGTCGCCGTGCGGATGGCCAGTGCGCGGTCGCCGATCTCAATTGCCTTGGGTGCCGCAGCCAAGATCTCGCGGCGAATTTGCGCCGGGTTTTCACTGCGGGGATTGTCATCCGTTACATAGACATGGTCAGCGAGCCGTGCAGCAATCGCCCCCATCAAGGGCCGCTTGCCCTTGTCGCGATCACCGCCACATCCGAACACCACGGAAAGCTTTCCGGTCGCGTAGGGCCGCAGTGCCAGAATGGCATTCTCGAGCGCATCTGGCGTATGGGCGTAATCAACAAAGACAGTGGCACCCTTCGATGTCCTGCCAACCAGATCGAGGCGGCCCGTTGCCCCCTTCAACGACGACAAGGCGTGCAACACCATCGCTTCTTCGCCACCTGATGCAATGACGAGACCTGCTGCAACGAGAGCATTGGAGTTCTGGAAATCACCGACCAGTGGCAGCGTCACCTGATGGCGTCCCGATTTCGTTTCCAGCGAGAGATGCTGTTCAAGGCCCTCACGCTTCACATCAAGGATGCGGATTCCCTGGCCCTTTTCACCGACTGAGAAAATCTTGAGTCCCCGCGCCGTTGCCCGTTTCGCAACCTCATCGGCATAGTCTGCGTCGGCGTTGATCACCGCAACGTTGCCAGGGCACAACAATTCCGTGAACAGGCGCATCTTGGCATCAAAATAATCTTCGAACGTCGCATGATAGTCGAGATGGTCACGCGTGATGTTGGTGAAGCCTGCTGCTGTCAGGCGCAACCCATCCAGCCTGAACTGCGACAGTCCGTGACTCGAAGCCTCGATGGCGAGATGATCAACCTTGTCGGCGGCAAGTTTGGCGGCAAGCCCCTGCAACTGCACGGGATCAGGCGTGGTGTGTTCGAGATACTGCGTGCCATCTGGCCCGACCACTCCGATTGTTCCGAGACTCGCGGCGCGAAAACCCATGGCTTCCCAGATCTGGCGCACAAAAACCGTGACGGATGTTTTGCCATTGGTACCCGTCACCGCAACGATTGTATCGGGTTGGCGCTCATGGAAACGCGCCGCCACGCGGGCCAACAGTTTCCGTGGGTTGTCACTCTCGATGATGGTGCCGGGGCCTTTGTACATGCCGCGCCCGCAGATGACGGCAACAGCACCCTGTGCCAGCGCTTGCGGGATGAACTTTGCACCATCAACCTTCGTTCCCGGCAGTGCTGCGAACAGCGTGCCAGGCGTTACAGCCCTGCTGTCCGAGGTGATGGCGGAAATGCGCTGCTCACCTGTTCCGGGTGGCAGCGCTGCGTCATGGGCAATCAATCTGGCGAGTGATTGTGGCATGTCAGCCCTTCTTCGCCTTGGCAAGCTTGTCGAGTTTTTCGAGGTCTTCCGCCGTGAACTGCGGTTCGACGCCAAGCAGTGGCGCAATGCGCTCAATGATTTTTCCAGCCGTCGGCACGGCATTCCAGCCCGATGTCGCAAAGCCGTAGGTCTCAGGCAAGGGCTTTGGTTCATCCAGCATGATGAGCATCGCGTAGCGCGGCTTCTCCATGGGGAACGCACCGATAAATGCCGCCAGGCGCTTGTCCTTCGAATAGCGCTTGCCCACCACTTTTTCGGCAGTACCGGTTTTACCACCGACCCGGTAGCCGATGACGTCGGCCTTCGAGGCCGTGCCTTCCGTGGCATTGAGCCGGAACAAGGTGCGCAGGCTCTGCGATGTTGAAGGTTTGACGATCTGCTGGGCCAGCACTTCGGCCTCCTCCTTGCTGCGGCGCATGAAGGTGGGCGGAACCTGCTTGCCGTCGTTCAGGATACCGGCCACCACCGACAGTCCTTGCAAGGGTTGCACGGCAAAACCATGGCCAAATGCGACGGTGGCTGACACAAGTCTGCCCCAGCGCTTTGGCAGCAATGGCCTTGCCGATTCGGGCACTTCCGTCGTCAGGCGGTCAAACAGGCCGACGCGGCGCAGGAACTCCTGTTGCCGCTCCATTCCAACGTCGAGGGCGATTTTTGCAGTCCCGATGTTGGACGAATTGGTGAATATCTCCGGAACGGAGAGAACGCGCCGCTGGGCATGAAAATCATTGATCCGGGCATTGCCGATGACCAGCGGAAAGCGGACATCATATTTCGACTTCATGGTGATCGTGCCATAGTCAAAGGCCATGGCGAAGGTCACCGCCTTGATCACCGAACCCAATTCATAGACGCCGCTCAGCATCTTGTTCTGCTGGTCTTTGCCCAGGTTCTTGTCGTCGGCGTTGGGATTGAAATCGGGCAGCGAAACCAGCGAGATTACTTCTCCGGTTTCAATGTCGATGACAATGGCACCGCCGGCGATGGCCTTGAATTTGCTGATCGCCTTCGCAAGTTCGTCAGTCAGGATGTACTGCACCCTGGCATCAATCGAAAGCTCGGCCGGTGCCGCCACCTGCCGGACCGGATCGGCGAGGGATGCCGTATAAATTGCGCCAGCGTCATCGAGATATTTCTCGATGCCGGCAATGCCCTTGGTATCGACATCGACATAGCCAACTGTATGGGCCGCAAGCCGTCCTTGCGGATAAACGCGCTTCCTTTCATTCACATAGCCGACACCTGGAAGGCCAAGGTTGTAGACTGCGTCGCGTTCCTCGGGGCTGACCTGGCGCTTGATCCACACAAAGGCGCGGCCCGGCTGCCTGAACTTGGCCAGCAGGTCCTTGCTGTCGACATCGGGCAATTGCGTGCTGATCAGTTCGACGGCTTCCTCATAGTCACCCAGTTTGCGCGGGTCGGCATAAAGCGATGCCACGGCAATGTCGGTCGCCAGCACAAGGCCGTTGCGGTCCACGATGTCGGGCCTGGGAATGCGGGCGAGATGGGCGGCAAGCTCGGAATTGGTTTCCTCGACAGGTTTCAAGACATTGATCAAGGCAAGTTGGACCGAGATCGTCGCAAATGCCGCCACAAAGAACAAGCCGAGCAAGCGAATGCGGTTTTGCCCGGCGATGCGGCCAGGTCCGTCCAGTTGCGGTGCATCCTTCATCCGGCTCATTGCTGCATCTTCTCAAGAATGTCGCCGATCGGGTCCTTGCCCTCTTCCTCCAGCTTCACGGGAACGGTGGCGGGAACCTTGACCAGCAGGTCTTCGATGCTGACAAACTGCGTTGCCTTGGTGGGTTCGAGTTGCAGGTTCTCGGCTGCCAGTTTTTCGACACGGTCAAGCCTCGTCAAGCTGCTCCATTCGGCCTTCAAAAGCTTGGTGCTTTCCCCGGCATCTTCAATTTGACGGTTGAGGTTGGCGATCTGGCGCTCAGTGCCGCGGGTCTGGTGTTCCAGGGTGTAGAGCGCAAAGGCGGAAACCAGCACCGTGAAAACCAGAACCGTGTTCAAAAGTTTCATCATCGGTGTTTTCTTTCGGAAACCTGCGGCACGCCGATCTCGCTCCGGTCAGCGCGATGGGCGGGAGACTGTGTGCGAATGCCAAAGCGCAATTTGGCGGAACGAGACCGGGGATTGCCGGCAATCTCAACGTCACCTGCTTCCACATGGCCTTTTTGCGGCAGGCTGAAACTTGGTTCCAACGCAGCAAGCGGCCCCGGTGCATGGCGCGATGCAGATGGCACGTGGCCGGACCGCGTGGCGAAGAAGCGCTTGACGATGCGGTCTTCCAACGAATGAAATGTCACCACCACAAGCCTGCCGCCCGGTGCCAACAGGCGCTCGGCCGCAAACAGCGCGTCGGCGAGTTGATCGAGTTCACCGTTCACATGGATACGCAAAGCCTGAAACGTGCGCGTGGCGGGATGAATGCGGTCCTTGAAGCGCTGCGGCCCGGTGGCGCGTTCAACGGCGCGGACCAAATCAAATGTGGTTTGCAATGGCTGTGCCGCGCGCACTGCGGCGATGGCGCGGGCGATGGCGCGTGAGCGCGGTTCCTCGCCAAGAATGAAAATGAGATTGGCCAATGCCTCGGGCGCCAGGCCATTCACGACGTCAGCAGCACTTATCCCCGCGCCCGACATGCGCATGTCAAGCGGACCATCGCGCAGGAACGAAAAGCCGCGTGCAGCATCATCGATCTGCATCGAGGAAACACCGATATCGAGCACCACACCCTGAATAGCCAGTCCTTCTGTGACCGCCTCCATTGCGTCGAAAGTCGCTTCCACAAGGCGCAGGCGGCCATCATGGCGGCGGACGAGGTCTTGCCCCGCCGCGATGGCACCTGGATCACGGTCGAGCGCAATGACTTTGCAGGCTGCGCGATCAAGAATGGCGCATGTGTAGCCCCCTGCCCCGAATGTCCCATCGACATAGGTCTCGCCGTCCTGTGGCGACAGGGCCGTCAGGACATCGTCGAGCAGCACGGGCACGTGCCGCTGGCGGGACAAAGGTGTTGTTTGGTTGAGACCGGTCATGCAGGGTGAACAGAAGGTTAACGCTGTGCCGACAATGCCTTCGGCAGTGTTAACAAATCGTTTCAAAACGACTCAATCCTCACCGTCCAAAGGAGAGGAAAAGTGCCAGCCGGCCTGTAAGCCGGGTTCTGTCCACAACAGGTTTTGGCCTGTCGCTGGATGACCATTCATCTGGAACATCCGTTGCCGGATGCTTCACGCAACCAACCCGGGTGGCGGGCCGGAAAAGCCCCGAAGGCCTAAACCTTCATGCCGCCCCTATTCGGTCTTGCTCCCGGTGGGGTTTGCCGTGCCGCTCCTGTTGCCAGTCGCGCGGTGCGCTCTTGCCGCACCGTTTCACCCTTGCCACGCCGAAGCCCGAAGGCGAAGGCGGGCGGTCTGTTCTCTGTGGCACTTTCCCTGGGGTTGCCCCCGCCGGGCGTTACCCGGCACCGTTTTTCCATGGAGCCCGGACTTTCCTCCCCCGCGCCCTTTCGGGCCTTGCGGCAGTGGTCATCCAGCCAGCTGGCCGGGCTGGCCTAGGCCGCCGCCGCCTAAGGGTCAAGAAAAGCCTTGTGGTGCCGATGAAAGGGCCTCACCCGGAGGCGCGCTGCGCTTTCT
>JANNFZ010000293.1:0-2053 GCA_031380375.1 Hyphomicrobiales bacterium | reverse complement strand
GCCATCAACTGGCGCATGCGTGTTGCGGCACGTTTCGCCTGCATGATGCGGATTTCCAGTGGCAGGTCAGGCAGCGCCAGCAGGCGTTCCACCAAGTCATTGGAATTGCCAAAGCGCTCATAGAGCGTCTGAAGGTCAGCGGTATCAAATTCCACAACCGGATTGTCCATGAGCGCCAGCACAATGGCGACAGGGGCATGCTTGACAACAAAACTTGCGGCTTCCGAAGAAAGGTCGGAACGCCCGGCAACTATGGCCTGGCGCGCCTCGTCACCGACCCGCAGAACCGCCATCATGTGCCAGGGATTGAGGGCCGGAGTGGTTGCAAGGAATGCCAGGGCCAAGTCGTCTTCTGCCGCAATGATCGAGAAAAGGAGATCGGGATTGAGATTTTCCACGCCGGTCAGTTCCTCGATCAGGACAGCGCGCACGGAACGCTCCGGATCGACGGCGAGTTTGAGAAGGATGGGGAGGACTTGTTCCCGTTCAAGGGCCGGCGTGTCATCGGCGGCGATGAGCAGGCTCAACTGCCGCGTCAGCGTGTGTCGCGCTTCCAGTGATCCGCCATCAAGCACCGCCTCCAAAACCGCCACGTCCAAACCTTGCACCAACTCTGCATCCATAACCATAACCCACCCATTTGCGGTATGAGACTATGGAGCAAGCCTTAACAATCGGTTCACCATGTTCGTTAAGGGACTGGCAGGAACAGCCTTGCGCAAGGGCAGCTTTGACCTTGCTATTGCTTCAGCACACCCGCTTGCATGAGCTTGAATTGCAGAAGATCACGGTCGAAAGGCTTGAGCAGGAATTCTGCCGCACCATCGAGAATGGTCCCGCCCATGATTTCGGTGTCTGCCGTGTCGGCATAGAGAATGACCACGGGTCGGCCCCATCGCCTGCCCTGGCGGCGGGTAAGGCGCAGGAAATCGCGCGCCGCTGGCAGTTGCGAGGCCTGCATCACCACGACATCCGGCATTGCTTCCGTGCAATAACGGATACCTTCTTCAGGCTCCTGGCGCTCGATGCAAGAGATGCCAAGATCCCACAGCAGACTCACCACTTTCTGGCGTTCGCCGGCATCCCTATCGATCAAAAGGCAGCTGACCATTGCGTGTACTTTCATCTCCAAGGTGGCCCTCCGGCCACCCGTGGAGCGAGTCCTGCGCTTCCTTGGTTAATGAGGTCTTAAACAGCTTTTCCACAGTTATTCCACAGTGGTCAAAGCCATGAAAAACAGAGACAAAATTTGTTTATCAACAGACTTGTCCACAGGCGCAGAATTGCTGCGTTCGGCCTCCACGCATGACTCGCAATGCGACTCACCCATTGTTCGTAATCGCGTTAAAGTTGCAAGGCCCTCAGTCAGGCCGCCTCATGCGCCAAGCTTCCGTGACTGTCGCATATTCGGAATAGCCCAAGCGCGCGATCAACCGCATTGCCGCTGTGTTCACGCGACCCTCGGTAACGAAGCGGTCATCGATGTGAATGCCAACAACGCGCCCAACCACCAGAAAATCTCCGGCAAAGCCGTTGTTATCGGGCAGCGGAAGTGTTGTGTGGTGGCGGCACTCCAGCGTCACCGGACTTTCGGCCACACGGGGTGCGGCAATGAGCGAGCATGGCACCGGAGTGAGGCCTGCGATTTTGAATTCATCGCCTTCGGCTTTGGTCGAAGAGGCATTCATGGGCTCGCGCAAATCATGGGTCGCCATGTTCACGGCAAAAACGCCGGTGGCACCAACGTTTGTCAGCGTGTGCTTGCCGCCACCGGACCCGAAGGCAACATAGAAGGGACGCTCGGAAAAGGCGTTGAAGAAACTATAGGGTGCCAGATTGTACACACCGGAGGGCGACACCGTGGAAATCCAGGCGATGGGCCGTGGCGCCACCAGGGCTTTGAACGGATCGAGGGCAAGCCCGTGGTCGTTCTTGATGGCGTCATAAAACATCAAAGGCTCCGCATCAGCTGTGGCAAATCCGCGACGCTGTCGATGACATGGTCGGCGAGATGGGCAATGTCGTCTCGCGTGGCATTGCCCGAGAGCACGCC
>JANNFZ010000434.1:0-1624 GCA_031380375.1 Hyphomicrobiales bacterium | reverse complement strand
GAAGCCAAGGCGCTGATGTTCCTGCTCGGCACTGAAATGGACTTCAGGCAGGCCTGCTGAAATCCGGCTTCGTCTTCAACAACCCGAACCAGACCTCGGCCTGTGGCTGCGGCGAAAGCGTCGAGATCAAACCCGCCGAAGCAAGTTCGCTGTTGTCATAACCTCACCCCCGGCTGCGCCGGACCCTCTCCAAAGGAGAGGGGACGTCCCTTCTCCACAGGAGAAGGTGGCGCGGAACGCGCCGGATGAGGTCATTTCCGTCTGATCAATCCACGTTTTTTGCCGGCGCCAATTTCCGCATGGGCGGGCGGGTGGAAGGGCCGGTGAATGCCACACCAATCAAATTGTTGAGTTTCCAGGCCACCTGAACGGGCCTGATTGTATTGTCCATGGTGATCAGCAGCCGGAATTTGTGCGGCAGGGTTGAAACGTTTTCAACCTTGATCCTCGCACCTGTGTCGGAAACATCCCGGACAATGCAATCAATGGCACCCCAGTCATCGAGGATGATTTTGGCGGCCTTCAAGACCCTTTGCCGTGGGGCTGCCCGCAATTCGGCAGACATGGTGAACTCTCCAATGCTCCCCAGCACGGCATAAACCTAACCGATGCTGATTAACAATGAACGTTAAGATGCGCTCAGGCGGTGCCCGCCCGGGGGGGCCTGGCCAGAAAAGCAGGCATGTTGAGCTGGTTGAAGCCCCGTTGGTCAGGACCATCGTCATGGTGGTCGCGGCGTGATTCCCGGCGCTTTTCAGGCTTTTCCGCGTGCACAACACGAACCGGAGGAGGTGCAACGGGCACATTAACCACCGGTTCAGCATGATGCGAAGTCTTGGCCGGGCGGGCATGTTTTTCGCGTTTTTCGCCGCGGCGGGCCCGGGGCTCGGGTCTGCTCTCTTCGGCAGCGTCGTCAATGACGACACCGGCATCAAACCAGCCGATCTGTATTTTGATCAGGCTTTCGATGGCATTGAAATGTTTCGTGTCGGCCTTGGTCACCATCATGTAGGCGTTGCCTTCGCGCCCCGCCCGCCCCGTGCGGCCAACCCGGTGCACATAGTCTTCAGCGTGGATCGGCACATCGAAATTGAAAATGTGGCTGACCTCGGGAATGTCGAGGCCGCGTGCTGCCACATCCGAGGCGATGAGGAAGGTGACTTCCGAGGCCCGGAAGGCGGTGAGCATTTTAAGCCGCGCCGACTGGTCCATGTCGCCATGCAATGCGCCGGCATTGAAGCCGTGCCTTTGCAAAGACTTTTCGAGAAGCGCCACCGTGGTCTTGCGGTTTGCAAAAATAATGGCGTTCTTGATTTCACCCTGTGAGCGCAGGAGGGCACGCAAAGCATCGCGTTTGGCCTTGGGTTCCGAGGGCGCCTTGACGGCAAATTGCTTGATGCTGGCCGCCGTGGAACTGACGACCGAGGTTTCAACCTGAACCGGATTGTGCAGGAATTGCGCTGTGAGGCGCTGGATTTCCGAAGGCATGGTGGCCGAGAAAAACAGGGTCTGCCGCGTGAAGGGCAGGAGTTTGCAGATGCGTTCAATGTCGGGAATGAAGCCCATGTCGAGCATGCGATCGGCTTCGTCAATGACCAGCAATTCAACGCCTGTCAGCAGCAAC
>JANNFZ010000175.1:0-3157 GCA_031380375.1 Hyphomicrobiales bacterium | reverse complement strand
GAAGGCCTGCACTTTTGGCGTCGCACCCACTCCGATATAGGAGTGCGTGGTGAAGTATGCACCTTCCGCAGCCTTGCCGCCGACTTCGATCAGCAATGGCGAGTCATAGCCATCACCACCCACAACCGGCAGATCTATCCCGGCCTGGCGAAGCTGCTTCAGGATCAACGTCACTTCATCGACGAGAGACGCTGCATAGATAAACCCAGGTGCCTCGGGCAGGGCCTTGATCTTGGCAATTTGAGCGGTGAAGCTCTTGTCACCTGTCTTGTAGCTGTCCTGGCCCAGCAGCTTGCCGCCACCATGCTCGTAGGTTTTGACAAAATAGTCTGACAGCAATGTCGTGTATTCTGTGCCGATATCGGTAAGCAGATAACCGGTTTTTGCCTTCAATGTATTCAGGGCAAATTCGGCACCGACCGCAGCCTGCACATTGTCGCCAAAACAAGCGAGGAACACTTCATTGCCGAGTTGGCTCGGCAGTTTGGGTGACGTGGCACCGGGGGTAATGAGCGGAATTTGTGCCTTCTGGATTTGCGGGCCGAGCGCCAGCACCGAGTCTGAATCCGAATAGGCAACAATGGCGACAACCTTGTCACTGTCAATCAGCTGGCTGCCAACCGTTGAAATGACTGTCGCATCGCTCTTGGTGTCGTAGACCACAAGTTCGATGGGCCGGCCCAGGACACCGCCTGCCGCGTTGATTTCCGCGGCAGCAAGCTTGCCGCCATTCAGCATCGGTGTATCAAGCGAGGCTGCATTGCCCGTCAAGTTGGCCGGAAATCCGATCTTGATGGGGTCAGCGGCAAAAGTGCTGCCGCCTGTGCCGATGATAAATGCCGTTGAAAGACCCAAACCGAGGGCCGTGCGCCGTGTGAGGTTTGTCATTATACTTCTCCCTGTTTCATGTTGCTTTGTGCCGATCTTCGAAAGAGCGCGGGTGAAATCTCGCGTTCCCCCATGATCCCCATCGGCCGGAAAATCATGATTAAAATGAAGAGGAAACCCAACACAATCTGGCTGGCGCCGTAGAGTGCAGGAATTGTGATGTCAGCAATTGTAAATCCACGTTCCACCGAACGCAGAAGTTCCGACAGTATGGATACGAAGACGACGCCGATAACAGCTCCTGACAATGATCCCATGCCGCCCAGAACCAGCATGGCAATGAGATTCATGGTCATCGCAAAGTAGAAAGTGACCGGCGAAAATGATCCGAGATAGTGGGCAAAAAGCGAGCCGCCAACACCGGCAAAAAAGGCACCGATGACAAAAGCCAAAAGGCGCGTCTTCAATACGTCAATGCCGACAGCACTGGCTGCAATGGTATCATCGCGCACCGCCTTCATTCGGCGCCCGAATGGCGAATAGACCAGCCGCCAGAGAACAAACAGTGTGACGGCCAGCCAGCAAAAAACCCAAGGCAGCGTCGTTTCCAATGGAACACCGGTGAAAGTCCGCGCACCCCGGGTAAAGTCACTGGCGTTGATCAAAACCACATTGACGATAATCAGAAAGCCCATTGTCGCAACCGAAACAAAATATCCCGACAGGCGCATGAGAGGGTAGCCCACAATGACGGCGAGCAGCGCCGTGAACAGCCCGGCGGCCAGCGTTGCCGGCAGGAATGGCAGGCTGAACCAATTCAGCAAGGCCGGCAGATGCGGCAAAAGTGACTGCTTTTGCTGTACCGTGAGCGACAGAATGCCCGACACGTAAGCCCCTGCCCCGATAAATCCGACGTGGCCAAGAGAAAATACCCCAGTGAAGCCGTTGCTCAAGGACAGCGACAGAACAAATACCGAATTGAGCGCGATGAGCAAAAGCACGCGCACGAAATAGTCACTCATCATGTAGGGTGCGCCAAAGGCAACACCTGCCGCCAGACCCAATGCAAGAACTGCCGCGATCACACGTGCTGTCACAGTTTGATCTCCCTGTTGGGCTGCAATAATCCACCGGGGCGAAACAGCAGGAACGCAATCAGCAGGGCAAACACGATCGCATCACGATAGGGCGTTATGGCATCAGGCAGGAATGCAATGATCAAAATCTCAAGTGCGCCAAGCATGAACCCGCCAACCAACGCTCCTGCGATTGTTCCAAAGCCGCCGATAATGGCTGCCACAAAGGCCTTCAGCAAAGGCGTAAAGCCCATCTGGGGCTGAATGACACCGGCCTGTGCGGCCCACAAGACACCGGCAAGTCCGGCAAACGCCGAAGCGACCACGAAGGCCACAACAATCAATCGATTGACATCAAGACCAACCAGCTGGGCCGCCGCCATGTCCTCCGAAGCGGCGCGCATGCCAAGCCCGAGAGTGGTCCTGGTGATAAACCAGCCAAGGCCGATCAATGACACCAGCGTCAGCGCCAGGGTCAACAGATTGATATTGGTAAAGGTGATTGCCCCACCCATAAGCTGCCAGGATTCATTGAGTGAATCGGGCAGCGGAAAATTCCGTGGTGACGACGTAAAAACAAGAATGCCGAAATTTTCCAGGATATAAGTCACCGCCAGACTTGTCAGAAGCCGGGTCACATCCGGGGCGCTCCTGATGGGGCGGTAGGCAATGCGCTCGATGAGAAACCCGGCAATCGCCGCACCAATGATGCCGCAAACCAGCGCCGGAACAAATGGCATGCCGACACCGATCAACAGCACTGTTGTAAAAGCCCCCACCATCATCACATCACCGTGGGCAAAATTGGTGAGCTTGAGAACGCCGAACACAATGGACAGTCCCACCGCCACAAGTGCATAAAGACTGCCAAGGCTTACGGCGTTGATGACCTGCTGGAGAATGTATTCAAATCCGCTCATGCCGCTGCCCCCAGATAGGCTTGCGCCACCCGGTCATCTGATTGAAGTTCTGCTGACGTACCCGACAAAACCACCGAACCCGTGCGCAGCACATAGGCCCGGTCCGCCAATTGCAGGGCGAGCTTCATATTTTGTTCAACGACAAGCATTGTCATGCCCTGGCGTTTGAGTTCGGCGAGGGCCTCAAAAATATGCTTCACCAGCAAAGGAGCAACGCCCAGGGAAGGTTCATCCAACAACAGCAGTTTGGGGGATGCCATCAGGGCGCGCGCCAACGCCAGCTGCTGCTGTTCGCCACCGGACAATGTGCTGGCCAGTTGCGAGCGGCGTTCG
>JANNFZ010000147.1:0-2557 GCA_031380375.1 Hyphomicrobiales bacterium | reverse complement strand
GGTCGGCGCGCAGACTAGGCGACCGCAAGAAGCAGCTCTGGTGTTCCTTTGTCATTACCACACCGGCGGGCACGCTCTATCACATCGCCGACACGGGCTATGGCGACGGCCGTTTCTCGAAGCATGTGGCGAGGGCCTTTGGGCCCATCAGACTCGCGGCCATTCCCATTGGCGCCTACGAGCCGCGCTGGTTCATGAAAGGACAGCACGTCAATCCGGCGGAAGCTGTGCGGATTTTTCTGGATTGCGGAGCAGCCCGGGCCATCGGTCACCATTGGGGCACGTTCCAATTGACCAATGAAGGCCATGACCAACCGGAAAAGGATTTGGCCGTGGCTATCGCCGCCGCAAGCATTCCGACGGAACGCTTCCGGGCCTTCAGGCCGGGTGAAGTTTGGCAGAGTGCCTGATCAGCGCGTCATGCGCGTCATCACATAGGCGCCGAGCAACCGCGTGGCCACGCGCAGTTCCGTTGAGGGCGGCGAAGCGAGATAGCGCATCAGCAGCAGTTGCAAGACTTCGCCCAGCGTGCCGCCGCTGGTGATGGTGGACAGCACGGCCATGGAGGGCCGCGTGAGAAAATAGGTTTTCTGGCCTTCCTGCTGGCGTACCAGGCCTTCCAACCGCATCCAGTCCTCGGTGCGGCCCGTCAGTTTTCCGGCGTCATTGTCGTCCATGCCGTTGGTTACGCGCAGCATGGTGGCGCGGTCGAACAACTGTGCGGCGAGCGGTGTCTTGCCGTAAAGATTGCCGAGCACCAGCGGCAGGAATTCGAAGAAGCGCTTGCGCATGTCGATGTCGTCTTCAGCCTGGATTTCATCGGGAGCGGGCGCCGCAACGGCTGCCATGGCGTGTTCGACAAGCTGTTCAAGTTCGATTGCTGGGGTGGACATGTGCAGGGTCTCCGGGTCTCTGTCTGGCGGATAGACCTGACGAAACGGTTAAGCCGGGCTCTTTTGTTTTTTGGTCTTGCGGTTGCGCAGCACGTGCTCATGTGTGGCGTCATAAAGCGCCGAATTGCGGAAAGTGCTGTGGCCGAACACATGGCCCACCAGCACCAACGCCGTGCGGGTCAGTTTTGCGGCGCGGACCTTCTTGGCGATGTCGCTCAATGTGCCATGGATGAATTTCTCATCGGGCCAGGACACGCGATAGGCCACGACGACGGGGCAATCGGGACCGTAATGCGGGATGAGCGCCCGCTCGATATGGGCGAGATTGCGGATCGAGAGGTGGATGGCGAGTGTCGCCTTCGATGCCCCCAGCCTTTCCAATTCCTCACCCTCGGGCATGGCACTGGCCTGCATGGTGGTGCGCGTCACGATCACTGATTGCGAAACTTCCGGCAGCGTCAGTTCTGCCTTCAACGCTGCCGCCGCGGCGGCAAAGGCTGGCACCCCGGGCGTCACGTCATAGGGAATGCCGAGTGCATCAAGTCTTCGCATTTGTTCGGCAATGGCACCATAGATCGAGGGATCACCGGAGTGGACCCGCGCCACATCCAATCCCTTGTCATGGGCGGACTTGATTTCAGCGATGATCTCGTCGAGGTGCAATGGGGCCGTGTCGATCACCAGGGCACTTTCAGGCGCCGCCCTCACAATCTCCTCCGGCACCAACGAGCCCGCGTAGAGGCAGACCTGGCATTTCTGGATGAACCGCAATCCACGCACAGTGATAAGGTCTGCCGCACCGGGGCCGGCACCAATGAAATGCACGGTCATTGCGGGCTCATCTTTTTGGCATAGCCGCGCGGCGTATAGGCATAGGTTTTACCATCGCCGCGTTTGAAGCTCTTCGATTGGCTGGAGCCCACCATCACCAGGGTAAGCATGTCCACGTCCTCCGGATTGAAATCAGTGAACCGAACAATCTTCACCTTCTCTTCCGGGCGACCAAGATTTGTGGCGAGTACCACTGGTGTATCGGGATTGCGATGCGGCTTCAAAATGGCGAATGCTTTTTCAATCTGGTCGCGGCGCTTCAACGAACGGGGATTGTAGAAGGACACCACAAAGTCGCCCTCGGCAGCCGCCTTCACGCGCTGTTCGATAGTTTCCCAAGGGGTCAGCAAGTCGGAAAGCGAGATGCAGCAAAAATCATGGCCAATCATCGCTCCGGCCCGCGCACTCGCCATCTGGAAGGCGGAAATGCCAGGATGCACCTCAACGGCGATGCGGCAGGGTTCCCGGTCGATCAATTCATATACCAGTGCCGCCATGGCATAGATGCCCGCATCGCCGGAACAGACCAGCGCCACGCGCTTTCCTTCCTTGGCAAGTTCGATGGCCTTGCGGCAACGCACCTCCTCATCGCCAAGCGGAAAATCATGGCGGGTCTGGCCGATGCGCAGGTACTCGACAAGGTCAAGATACAGCGAGTAACCGACCCATTCGTGCGAATCCCAAAGAGTAAAGTTTACTTCCGGCGTCAATAGTCGCGGATCACCGGGACCGATGCCAACGACGCTTACCAGTCCGCGAATCCTGCCATGGGGTCGGAAATACGCTTTCGGCGATTTAGCTATCGCGATAGTTGCGTGTGCACTTTTGGTTTT
>JANNFZ010000115.1:0-1572 GCA_031380375.1 Hyphomicrobiales bacterium | reverse complement strand
TTGTACCAGACCATGTTGGCGACCTTGGCCTTCTCCACCGCATCAACCATCTTTTTTGATTCAGCGGCGTTGCGGCCCAGCGGTTTTTCACACATCACAATTTTGCCAGCTTGCGCAGCGGCGATTGCAATTTCGAGATGCATGTCATTGGATGCTGCAATATCGATGATGTCGATATCCTTGCGCCCCACCAATTTTCGCCAATCGGTCTCCGTGGATTGGTAGCCCCATTGTTCGGCAAAGGGCTTGAGCTTTTCGGCATTGCGGGCGCAGGCCGCCTTCAGCACCGGCTGGAAAGGAAGGTCAAAAAAATGTCCGACTTGCGAAAAGGCGTTGGAATGGGCCCGGCCCATGAAGCCATAGCCGACCATGCCGACATTCAGTGCCTTCTTGGCCATCACGCCGCCCAGCCGTGCTTGTCGCGCACCTTGATCATGGTGGCAAGAATGTCATTCCAGGTCTGCTGCTTCAACATCACATCATTGGGGAACATGCAGCCGTCCCAGCAGATGTGGCGGAAGGCCTTGGTGACACCGCCATCCTTGCCGCGCAGCCAGTATCCAGCGTGCTTCGGGATATCGAGCTTGCCGTTTCTGTCGGTGACCATGCAGTGGCGCCCGGTCTTGTCGTGATAGCCCATGCCCTTCACGGTGCCGTCATTCTGGGCGACGTGGAAATCAATGGTCCAGGGCCTCAGCGCATCGGTCATTTTTTTCAGCGCTTCATCAAGTTGCTTTTTGTCCTTCCAGTCATATTTGGCAGGCAGAAGGCGCGATTTCGGGGCGTTGTAGCCCATGGTGTAAAGCAGCGTGTGGGCCATGTCCGCCTGGAAGCCGATTGTTTGGGGCCTGTCGGTTTCTTCCAGCGTGTTGATCATGTCCCGCCACGAATGCATGCCGCCCCAGCAAATCTCGCCTTCCGCCGCGAGACGTTCGCCAAAGTCAGAAGCCACGGCACAGGCCTCGCGGAATGTCTGGGCGATCTTCTTGGTATTGCCGACGGGATCCTTCGACCAGTCGCTTGGACCGGCTGCGGAATCGATGCGGATGACGCCTGAGGGCCTGACCCCAAGCTCGCGCAGGCGCTTGCCAAGATTGCAGGACTTCCGCACATTCTCGACGAATTTTTTGCGGTCCGAAGGGCCACCCATGGCCGATCCGCCACCAACCGGCGGCCACACGGGTGCGACGATCGAGCCGATCACCAGATTGCGCGATGAAACCTTGTCGGCGAGGCGCTTGATGCCGTCATCGTCAACGTCGATTTCCGTGTGCGGGCCGACATGGAAAATATCGACGCCATCGAATTTCACGCCATCGACGCTGGCTTTGGCGGTCAAATCAAGCAATGTGTCAAGGCCGATGCCGGGCTCGGAATCAGGGCCCTTGCCCACAAGTCCCGGCCACATGGCATTATGCAGCTTGGGGAAATTGTTTTTACCCACGACGCCGTCTCCCAAGATTTTTTATCGTTCTTGTGATTTATGCAGGTTTTCCGGTTGCTGTCCAGAACTGTTATATTAGTATGACAGGCATGCCCCATGAGCTTGAAGCCAGCCGCCTCGACCGCAAG
>JANNFZ010000069.1:0-3670 GCA_031380375.1 Hyphomicrobiales bacterium | reverse complement strand
GTTGCGGCAATGTTGGTCATCGTGTGCTTGCCGCCACCGGAACCGAAAGCCACATAGAACGGATGCTCGGAGAAGGCGTTGAAAAAACTGTAGGGTGCGAGATTGTTGACGCCGGAGGGCGACACGGTTGAAATCCAGGCGATGGGGCGTGGTGCAACCAGGGCCTTGAAGGGATCGAGGGCAAGTCCGTGGTCGTTCTTGATGGCGTCATAGAACATCAGAGGCTCCGCATCAGTTGCGGCAGGTCCGCAACGCTGTCGATGACATAATCGGCGAGATGGGCAATGTCCTCACGCGCGGCATTTCCGCTGAGTACGCCGATGCCGAGCCCGGCACCGCCGTTTCGTGCTTCCTCGAGGTCGTGGGAATTATCGCCGACAATGGCAATCTCGTAGGTTTGCAATCCGGTTTGCGCCGCGAAGGCCCGGATCATGTCGCCCGATGGTTTGGCGTGTTTCACCCGGTCCGAGGTGATGATGGTTTCAAAAAGCGAAGTAAGGCCGATGAGCTTCACATGATGGGTGGCCGAGACGAAACTGTCATTGGTGGCGAGGCCCAGGCGGTAGCCATCGGCCTTGAGTGCCGCCATGATCGGCGGCAGGGGCATAAGTGGCGTCAAGTGCTGTTCGACGAGCACCACATAGTCATGGTCCAGCTTGTGGCACATGTCGGCGCGCTCCTCGACGCTGTGGCCAGCCCACCAGATGTCAACGAGTTGGGCTGTTGTCCCACCGGCCATCGCCGAACCGGAGCGCATGCGCTTTGCAATCCGGTCATAGCCTGCCAGCTCCATCAGCACTTCGGCACCTGCTTCGTCCGTGACAAACAGCTCTTGCAGGATGCTGCGATAAATCGGCAACCACGTGCGGTCCACGTCAATGAGCGTGCCGTCCTTGTCGAAAACTATGCCCTTGATGGCCATCACGCACTCCACCGCACATGCAGCGCCGCTGCATCGGGTCGCGGGCGGTCTTCGAGGGGAACTGCACTGGTGCCGATATAGATGAGGCCGGCAATTCTTTCCGCTGGCACCAGTCCCATGGCGGCGCGGGCACCGTCATCATAGACCACCCAGTCACTCTGCCATTGTACGTCATAGCCGTGTGCTTGGGCGGCAAGCACAAGATTGAAGCAGACAGCAGCAGCGGAAAGTTGCTGCTCCCACAGCGGAATCTTGACGTGCTCGGCAGCTGTCGAAACCACAGCAACGACCAAAGGTGCCCGCAGGAAAAGCCCTGACTGGAAAGCGCTGCTTTCAGGCCCGTGTTCGGGATGCAGGACACGCCACCTCTCTGCAAACTTCGCACCGATCCGGGCGCGGCCATCGCCGGAAAATGAAATGAACCGCCACGGCGTCAACTTGCCATGGTCCGGCACGCGCACCGCCAGCGCCAGCATGTCGTCCAACTCGGCAGCGCTTGGCCCCGGGCCGGTCATCGCCTTGACCGAAGCTGATTTGCGGGATTTCAGGAAGGCAAGAAGCGAAGAACGGTCATTCAACTGGTTCATGTCGGCAGATAATCCACAAGGCTGCGAAAAGGCAATGCTTGCAATTGCAGCTCTGCCATTAACCATTGATTAAGCATTTTGTTGCGGCGGGCCTTCATCCCATGCTTGCGTCAAGCCACCGACCGGAAGGTCTGGGGGAGACAAAAGCGTAGGATCTGCCACCTGCACAAACGGGCGGATCGCGCTGTCAGAGAGAGTGAAACAGGGGACGATAACGATGGACGCCTGCACCCGTCCTTCGCACACAGGCCGCCAGAGGGGGTTCTTCCACAGATCCCGTCTGGCGGTTTTTTTTCTGACACTTGCTCTATCAGGCCAGGCCCTTGCCGCCACCAACCCGGTGCTTGAACCTGAAAACGACCAGACCAACTCCATTTCACCCTCCTCCGACCACGAGGTTGCCATTGCCAACGTTGCAGCAGGCAGCGAGAGCGCCAGCTTTTCGGCAAGACTGACCGACGCCAGCACCCGCTATGCCAAGAACCTGCAATGGCTGGTCTTTGATGCCGCAGGCGAGCGCCTGCTCGATGCCACGTCAACGACTGCGAGTCTGCCGCTGAAGCCAGGCTATTACCGCATCGAGGCACGCATCGGCGCCATTGCCATCGAAGAACATTTCACGCTCCTCGAAGGCAACAGCATCGCCATCAACTTCGTGCTCAACGCCGGGTCCTTGCGTATCCTGCCGCGCCTCAAGGGCACGATAACACCCGACATCATGACACGCAGCCTGGTCTATGCCCTGACTGGCAAGAAGAGTGGGGAGTTGGTCGCCGATTCGAGCATGCCCGGCGAGCCGCTGACGCTGACAGCGGGAAAATACCGCGTTGAAAACCGCATGGGACTTGGCAATGTCATCGCAATTGCCGATGTGGAGGTGCGCCCCGGGGTCATCAGCGCGCTGGAAATCAACCACAATGCCGGCATCGCCCATCTCGCCTATCAAGGGCAATCCCCGCAGGTCGTGGCCTGGCAGATCAGGCAAGGGTCTACTGTGCTCGTCACCGGGCTCAGCGGCATGCAAGCAAGCCTCGTGCTGCAGCCCGGCGACTACGTTGCCGTGGCCAAAATTGGCGACGACACGATCACCACAAACTTCACCATCGTCGATGGCCAGTTGCGCGACGTGGTGATCGGCAATTAACGCAGCCGAAGCTTCACGCTGTTCCTTTCACGGCCGCCCGCACCAAAGGTGCCACGACTTTGCCGAATAATTCGATGGCCCGCATCTGCTCGACATGGGGCACCGTGCCGATGGCCATTTGCAGGAGCATGCGGGTGTTGCCGAAAATGGAATGCAATTCAATGATGCGGTCAGCGACCCGTTGCGGATTGCCAACAATCAGATTGCCGGTTGGGCCAGCCGCCACTTCGAAATGTGACCTGCCCTGCGGCGGCCAGCCACGCTCGCGGCCAATGCGGTTCATCACTTCAGTATGGGCTGCGGAATAGACATCCTTGGCCTTCTCTGTGGTGTCCGACACAAAGCCATGCATGCTGAGGCCGAGCTGGATGGTCTTCGCATTGTGTCCCGCCTTGCCGTGGGAGTCGCGATACAGATCAAAGAATGGCTGGAAGCGCCGGGGATCACCGCCGATGATGGCCAGCGCCATGGGAAGATCAAGTGTTGCTGCCCTGACCACCGATTGCGGCGTGCCGCCAACCGCAATCCAGATCGGCATCTTACTCTGCTCAGGCCTGGGATAGACGCCGGCATTGTTCAGTGAAGGCCGCAATTTGCCCGACCAAGTGATGTGGTCGGCACCACGGAGCTTCATCAGCAGGTCGAGTTTCTCGGCAAAAAGCGCATCATAGTCATCAAGGTCATAGCCAAACAGCGGATAGGACTCGATGAAAGAGCCGCGGCCCGCCATGATCTCGGCACGGCCATTGGACAGCCCGTCAACCGTCGCAAATTGCTGGAACACGCGCACCGGATCATCGGAACTCAGAACCGTGACAGCGCTGGAGAGACGAATGCTCTTGGTGCGGGCCGCACCGGCCGCCAACGCCACGGCAGGCGACGACACGGCATAATCCGGGCGATGATGTTCACCGACGGCAAAAACATCGAGCCCCACCTGGTCGGCAAGTTCCATTTCCTCGACGAGATTGCGCAGGCGTTGACCCGCTTGTTCCGGGTGTCCGGCCGCTACGTCGG
>JANNFZ010000065.1:0-8395 GCA_031380375.1 Hyphomicrobiales bacterium | reverse complement strand
GCAAAGTCTTGCCGGCCGAGGTTTGATGCCGGCAGGGCACGGGTTGTTGAGGGTTTTGGCGTTTTGCAGCCCCGCGTCACGCCATCGCTTCCGGTTGGCCACTATGGCTCCCTGTTTCAACGGATATATTCATCGACCCGGGGGATCGATCCTTATGTTTTTGCTGTGTCTGATGTTTATCAAGACCTGTTTGGCGAAGGCTCGTTTGCGGGCAAGGGCATCTACGACATTGATGCTTTTGAAGAGGCACTTCAGCACAAGATTCCCGAAAACAGCATGTTGAGCCATGATTTGTTTGAAGGCGTATTGGCGCGATCAGCACTGGTGACCGATGACGAGGTCGTTGAGGAGTTTCCCGAACGTTATGGCGTGGCGGCAGCGCGCCAACACCGATGGGCGCGCGGCGACTGGCAGTTGCTGCCGTGGATGCTGGGACAGCGCGGAGCGGCCATCCCGGCCTTGGGCTTGTGGAAGATGTTTGACAATTTGCGCCGGTCCCTTGCTCCCGTCGCAATCCTGCTGACGCTTCTCACTGCCTGGGCCTTCCTGCCCTTTGTCCCGGCCCTGTTCTGGACCGCGTTCATTGTCTTTCTTGGGTTGATCCCGCCATTGCTGCCCGTCATCTCCGGAGCTGTTCCCCGCAGCATGCCGTTGACAGTCGCAAGCAGGGCGAAATCCTCGCTGGAAGATTTGGGCCATGTGGGTGCCCTGACGGCAACCAACCTGTTGTTTCTCGGCCATCAGGCCGGATTGATGGCTGACGCCATCATCCGCAGCATTTTTCGACTGTTCATCAGCCGCAGGAATCTTTTGGAATGGACGACGGCTGCCCAAAGCGAGGCCAGCCACAAGCCAGGCCTTGGCAGCAGCTACAGCCTGATGGCCGCAAGTGTCATTGCGGGGTTGCTGGCCGTTGCTGCCGCAGGCCATGGCGGCGCCGGCAATTTGCTGATGGCCCTGCCATTTGCTTGTGCGTGGCTGGTTGCTCCTGCTGCCGCCCTTTGGCTGAGCCGTTCGCCAAAGCTCGAAGACGCGCTTGAATCTTCACCCGCGGATCGCAAAATCCTGCGGCTGGTGGCCCGCCGGACCTGGCGCTTTTTTGAAAGATTCGTGACCGCTGACCAAAACATGCTGCCGCCCGATAATTTCCAGGAACAGCCGAACCCGAAGGTGGCCAACCGCACATCTCCCACCAACATCGGACTCTATCTTCTTTCGGTCGCCAGCGCCCGGGAATTCGGCTGGTTGGGGCTCGCCGACACGGTGGCAAAACTGGAGGCCACACTTGCCACTGTCCGGCGCCTCGAAAAATTCAAGGGACACCTGTATAATTGGTATGACACGACAGATTTGCGGCCGCTTGAGCCCAAATACATTTCGACGGTGGACAGTGGCAATCTGGCAGGTCATCTCATTGCCTTGTCAAATTATTGCGGCCATTGGATTCTCCAGCCTGCAGGAGCTGCGTCATGTCTTGACGGCATCGGCGATATTCTGGATGTGCTGCGGGCGGACTTGGCTGCGATTGCCAATGACCGACGCAACTTGCGGCCTGAACGCAAGAAGCTTGAACGGCAAATCGAGGCCCTGCAGAAATCTTTGAAAACGGCTGCGGGCATGCCTGAAACCATTGCAATGCGCTTGATCGAATTTGGACTGCAAGCCGCCAATATTCATGCGGCCGTTGTCAATCTCAACTCCGATCTAGGCAGCCACCAGTCCGTCCAGCTGTTGCAATGGGCCGACAGTCTTCGCGAGACCATTGAAAGCCACTTCAAGGATGTGGCGGTTGCGGATGCCGTGTTCAAGCAGCGCCTGATGGCGGTCATGGCGGAAACCCGGGATCTCGCCATCGCCATGGAATTTGGCTTCCTGCTTGATCCCAAGCGGCTGCTGCTTTCAATCGGCTATCGCATTGCCGAATCCATGCGCGATGAAAGCTGCTATGACCTGCTGGCGTCCGAGGCCCGTCTTGGCAGCTATTTTGCAATCGCCAAGGGCGACTTGCGCACCCGTCACTGGTTCAGGCTTGGGCGAACGGTGACCGCCGTCAAGGGCGGTGCGGCATTGGTTTCGTGGTCTGGCTCGATGTTTGAGTATTTGATGCCGTCACTGGTGATGCGGGCGCCAAGCGCCAGCCTTCTCGATCAAACCGCGCGATTGATTGTTGAAAGGCAAATAGCCTATGCCAACGGCCTCGGCATTCCATGGGGAATTTCAGAATCGGCATTCAATGCCCGTGATATGGAATTCACCTATCAATACTCCAATTTCGGCGTGCCGGGACTGGGGCTGAAGCGCGGGCTTTCCAGCGATATCGTGATTGCTCCCTATGCCACTGGTCTTGCAGCCATGGTGGCACCGTGTCCGGCCGCTAAAAACTTCCAGCAGTTGGAACTCCAGGGGGGCCGCGGAGACTACGGATTCTATGAAGCGCTGGACTATACGCCGTCGCGCCTGCGCAAGGGACAGGCTGTGGCCGTGGTGCAGGCCTATTTTGCCCACCATCAAGGCATGACGATTGTGGCGATCTTCAACGCGGTCAAAAGTGGCGGGATGCGTGAGCGCTTTCACGCTGAACCGATGGTGCGCGCCACAGAACTTCTGCTACAGGAACGTGCGTCGCGCCTTGTGCCGGTCACCCATGCGCGCAGCGAAGCTTTGGTGGGCGGGGCTGCGGTTCGTGAGGATGCAGCGCCCACTGCGCGGATTTTCAATTCACCCGGCGGCGGAACGCCTGCAACACATCTCCTGTCCAATGGCCAATACAATGTGATGTTGACGGCGGCAGGTGGCGGATACAGCACGTGGAACGATCTTGCGATCACGCGGTGGCGGGAAGACGGCGTGAAAGATGACTGGGGCTCCTTCGTTTACCTGCGTGACATCAAAACAGGAAAGGCATGGTCTGCGGGGCATGTGCCGGTTGCATCTGCTGCCGACAGATACGAAGTCCTGTTCGCGGAAGACAAGGCCGAGTTCACCAGAAAAGATGGCAGCTTCACCACCACTACCGAATGCATTGTCTCACCTGAGGACAATGCCGAGGCCCGGCGGGTGACACTCACCAACAACGGGTTGTCAGCACGGGAGATTGAGTTCACTTCTTACGCAGAGCTGGTGCTGGCCAATCAGGCCGCGGATGCAGCCCATCCGGCGTTCTCGAAGATGTTTGTCGAAACCGAGTATGTTGCCGAACATCAGGCCCTGCTGGCGACACGCCGCCGGAGATCGCCTGATGAGAAAGAAATCTGGGTGGCGCAGTTCGTCCTGTTGCAGGGCCAGGAGATGGGTGCATTGGAGTTCGAAACCGACCGGTCGCGCTTCATCGGCATCGGCAATGACACGCGCGCGCCGGAAGCGATGCGAACACCTGCCAAACTCTCCAACAGTGTCGGTACTGTTCTTGATCCAATATTCGCGCTGCGGCAACGCTTGAGAGTGCCTGCGGGTCGACTCGTCCGCTGCACGTTTTGGACCGTGGCGGCCTCCACGCGTGAAGCTGTTCTTGATCTCGTTGATCGCCACCGCCAACCCATGGCCTACGACCGGGCTGCCATGCTGGCATGGGCGCAGGCCCAAATTCAATTGCGTCATCTCTCGATTGACACAGAGCTGGCCAATCACTTTCAGTCCCTTGCCGGCCATCTCATCTATGCAAATCCCACATTCCGGGCGCCCGCCAAGGTTCTCGCCCAGGATATGGGGTCGCAATCAGCCCTCTGGCCCCACGGCATTTCGGGTGACAGGCCCATTCTGCTGCTGCGCATCGACGAAATCGAGGATATCGAACTCGTCCGCCAGGTTCTGCAGGCCTTTGAGTATTGGAAAGCCAAAGGATTGTTTGTCGATGTGGTGATCCTCAATGACCGCATGTCATCTTACGTGCAGGATCTGCAGAACGCCATTGAAACGCTGGTGCGCAACATCAGTGCGACGGGCGACAAGGGCAGGATCCATGTCCTGCGTGCTGATCTCGTGTCACCAGAAACCTTGCGCGTTTTGCCCGCCATTTCCAGGGTCGTTCTTTACGGGCGGCGTGGCGATCTTGCGAGCCAGCTCTTGCGTGTGCGCGAACTTGCCGTGTTTTTTGGCAAAGCGGCCATAGCAGAGCCACGTTCAAAAACAACACCGGTCAGCACCGGTCAGCTTGAGTTCTTCAATGGTTTCGGGGGCTTTGGCGCGGATGGACGGGAATATGTGATCGTTCTCGACCGTGACAAGGTTCCACCCGCCCCCTGGGTCAATGTTGTTGCCAATCCGCAGTTCGGATTTCAAAGCAGTGCTGACGGGGGTGGCTATTCGTGGTTTGAAAACTCCCGGGAAAACCAATTGACGGCGTGGAGCAATGACCCTGTTGTCAATCAGCCGGGTGAGGTGATCTATGTGCGCGACGAGGCCGACGGCACACTCATGTCGCCAACGCTTTCCCCGTTGCGGTCCAGCCAGGGTACCCATGTTGCGCGCCATGGTTTTGGTTACAGTGTGTTTGAACGCAATGTGCACCAGATCCGCATGGAACTCCTGCAACTTGTCCCCTTGTCGGATGCGGTCAAGCTGTCACGGCTGAAGCTGACCAATGATGGAACAACAACCCGGGTTTTGACGGTCACGGGCTATGTGGAATGGGTTTTGGGCGTCTCACGCCCAGCGTCGGCACCGTTTGTCACAACGGTGCTGGATGAAGCATCCGGAGCCATGCTCGCCCGCAACCCATGGAAGATCCAGGACGGAGCACAGGTGGCGTTTCTCGACATGGGCGGCAAGCAGACCAGTTGGACGGGTGACCGGCGTGAATTTCTGGGGACCCTTGGCAATCTTGCCGGTCCTGCGGGTTTGACCAAGGGCTACAATTTTTCCAATCGGGTGGGGGCGGGGCTCGATCCTTGCGGGGCCATGCAAACACGCATCACTTTGGCGCCCGGTGAAACCAGGGAACTGGTGGTTTCACTGGGTGCAGCGAATTCGGGGGGTGAGGCGCAAGCCTTGATCTCGCGGTGTCGTGCCATGTCATGTGACGATGTGCTGAAAAGTGTCATGGCCCACTGGCACACGACCCTGAATGTGGTTCAGGTCAAAACGCCAGACCGTTCCTTCAACATTCTCATGAATGGCTGGCTGCTCTATCAGACGCTGGCCTGCCGCATGTGGGCAAGGTCCGGCTTCTACCAAGCCAGCGGTGCCTATGGCTTCCGTGACCAGTTGCAAGACTCGCTGGCATTGTTGTCCACGCGGCCGGAAATTGCCCGCGAACACATCTTGCGTGCTGCCGCACGGCAGTTCGTTGAAGGCGATTTCCAGCATTGGTGGCTGCCATCCACCGGCATGGGCGTGCGCACGCGCATTTCCGATGACAGCGTATGGCTGGCAAATTGTGCCGGCCATTATGTGA
Source organism: Hyphomicrobiales bacterium (assembly GCA_031380375.1). Lineage (GTDB taxonomy): Bacteria > Pseudomonadota > Alphaproteobacteria > Rhizobiales > Aestuariivirgaceae > Aestuariivirga. The sequence continues at coordinate 3,003 of JANNFZ010000065.1, read as the reverse complement.
AATGCACGGGCGATGCTTCCATTCTCGACGAAGCCGTAACCTTTCTCGAAGGCCAGGCTCTGACGCCCGGCGAACATGATGCATTTTTCCAGCCTGCCACCACTGAGGATACCGCGACGCTTTACGAACATTGTGCCCGGGCGCTTGATCTCAGTCTTGCAGCAGGCAAACACGGATTGCCGCTCATGGGGTCTGGCGACTGGAACGACGGCATGAACCGGGTCGGCGAGGCCGGCGAGGGCGAAAGCGTCTGGTTGGGCTGGTTCCTGCTTGCGACGTTGAAAGAGTTTTCACCCATCGCGGCGGCCCGGGGCGACAGCGCCCGCGTGACATCGTGGGAAACCCGTGCGGCAAGCCTGCAAACTGCCATGGAGGGTCATGCCTGGGATGGCCAGTGGTATCGGCGGGGCTTCTTTGACGACGGTTCTTTGCTCGGTTCGGCCCAGAACGAAGAATGCCGCATTGATTCCATCGCGCAGTCCTGGGCGGTGTTGTCAGATGGTTCAGCACCTGACCGGGCCCTGATGGCCATGGACGAATCTTTCAAGCAGTTGGTGCATCCCGCCGACAAGCTGGCGCTTCTGTTCACGCCGCCCTTCGACAAGTCGGCGACAGACCCCGGCTATATCAAAGCCTATCCGCCCGGCATCCGCGAGAATGGCGGGCAATACACCCACGGTGCCATCTGGTCGATTTTTGCCCATGCCAAATTGGGCCAGGCCGAACGCGCCAACCAATTGTTTTCGATGTTGAACCCCATCAATCATGCGCGCAGCGAGGTTGAAACAGCGATCTACAAAGTGGAGCCCTATGTAATCGCAGCAGATATCTATTCGGTATTCCCGCATGTCGGCCGTGGCGGCTGGACCTGGTACACAGGCTCGGCGGGCTGGATGCACCGTGCCGGACTCGAAGCAATACTTGGGGTCACACGCGAGGCCGATCGCTTGCGCGTGAAGCCGTGCATCCCGGAGGGATGGAAGGGCTTTGCGCTGTGCCTTCAGTTCCATGGGACCCGCCATGAAATTGAAGTCACGCGTGGTGACGGGATCAGCCAGGCGGCGCAGGACGATGTCGAAACTGTTGCGACCAATGAATATTTGATCCAGCTTCGGGATGTCGGCGGCATCCGCAAAATCATTCTGCAAATTACCGGCAGTCCATAAAAAAGGGGAGGCGGATCGAAGCGATCCACCTCCCCATATTCTGCAGTTGGTGACCGGGTTACATTTTCCCGAGCCAGCTGTCGACTTCGGCTTTCACCTTGTCCTTGGCGTAGCCGTAGTGCTTTTGCAGGGTGCCTTCGAGTTCATCGCGGCGTCCCTGGATGACGGCCAAATCATCGTCGGTGAGCTTGCCCCACTGTTGCTTGGCCTTGCCCTGCGTTTCTTTCCAGTTTCCTGCGATACTGTCCCAATTCATGACGGTCTCCTGTGCTGTTGTTCACCGAGCTGAAATGCCTGGTCACAGTCAAAACGCCTTGGACTGAAAGTGGTTCCGGTTAAGCCGCAACGGACAATCAAATCGGAACGATTTGAGAGAGAAAAGTTGCGCCAACATATTGAATCTACGAGCATCGCTGCCGCGGTCAATTGATGCTTCTGATTCCAATTGACGGCGCGATGCTCTAAGCCGCAACTTCGGCCGCGGCGGCAAAAAACAGGGCCTGACTGACCACCGCTTTCACCATGTCGGGCATGAAAGGCTTGGTGATCAGGAATGCGGGCTCAGGTTTTTCGCCTGTCAGCAGACGCTCCGGAAATGCCGTGATGAAAATGACGGGGACATCGATGTTCTTCAGGATTTTGTTCACGGCATCGATTCCGGAACTGCCGTCTGCCAATTGGATATCGGCAAGGATCAGGCGCGGTCGCTTGCGGTCCGCCAGGCTCAGCGCTTCCTGCTCCGTGCGGGCCACACCTGTGACCCGGTGGCCAAGGCTTTCCAGCAACGCTTCGAGATCCATGGCAATGATCGGTTCATCTTCAATGATCATTACATCGGTCGCCACCTGGCTCAGTATGGTTTGCGATGCGTCTTCCAGCAAAGCGTCAATATCGGGAGGTGTCTTGGCGAGAATGACGGCGATCTCCGACTTGCTGAAACCCTCGACGGCCATCAACAAAAAGGCCTCACGGGAACTGGGCGCCATGTTGGCGAGCTGCCGCTGGGCCGTTTCCTCAAACGACCCGCCCGCAACAGACGAGCGGACATTCAATGAAATTGACTCCCATAGCCGGCAGTAGGTGCGATAGAGCGATATGCGAATTGTGGGTTCTGTCTCAAACGCGCTGGGGTCGGCGATCAAAGCTTCCAGGAGGGCCGCCACATGGGCGTCCCCGCTCTTCTGGCTGCCGGTCAGTGCACGCGAAAAGCGCCGCAAATAGGGAAGATGTGGAGCAATATTGGCTGCGAGTTTCATTCTGTCCCCTGTTTTACGTTTTGTATCAAGTGTTTAGATGAGCGGTTGCCGATACCGCACGTTGATTAACGTTTGCGGCACCATTTGGTTCCGAATGCACAAAAATCTTTCACTGTCGTGGAACTTCTGCCCTGTTTTTGCGTTGTTCACACTGTTCAAGCCATAATGAGTGGCATGAACCCATCCGTATTGTGCGGACTGGCTCCTGCTTCAGGTGAACCATGGTTGATGACGAAAAGAAAATGGGCAAGTCCTCCAAGCCCGGAAAAACGACGGGAACAATGACGCCGATATCAGCCAAGCCTGAAGTATCCGACTTGATCGGTCAACGCCTGCGTAGGTTCTACAATGATGTAGCAGAGCAACCCGTGCCGGACCGCTTTTTGGACCTGCTTAGCCAGCTTGAAGCGGCAAGCCAGCCAAAAAAGCCGAATTGAACGTCCACACATGGCAATTTCCGCACAATTCCGGGACCAGATGATTGCAGCCATTCCTGGCTTGCGGGCTTTTGGCCTGTCACTCACGGCGCGCGGGGACCGGGCAGATGATTTGGTGCAGGAAACCCTGATGAAGGCCTGGAA
>JANNFZ010000053.1:0-7082 GCA_031380375.1 Hyphomicrobiales bacterium | reverse complement strand
GCCCACGCGCTGACGGGACGCGATGCGACAGTGGAATACATGGTGCTCGCCGCCCCGAAAATCGGGGGTGCCTATGCCGCGGCATTGGATGTGGCGGGCGTCAAGTCCCGCTATGGTGATCCCCTGGCCATCGTGCAGGGCTTGCGCGACATTGGCCGGGCGGGAGATGTGATCTGATGACATTGGATGAGGCATTGCAGGCCTGCGGGGTGATTGCCATCCTGCGCGGTGTTGCGCCTGGTGAAGTGGTTGCGGTGACCGAAGCACTTTATGGAAGCGGCCTGCGGGTCGTTGAAGTGCCGCTCAATTCACCTGAACCATTTGAGTCCATCGCGAGGCTGGCAAAAGCCTTCAAGGGCCGCATGGTCGTCGGCGCGGGGACGGTGCTTTCGGTTGCTGACGCCAACTTGCTCAAGGAAAACGGCGGTGACATTTCGATTTCGCCGGATTGCAATCCGGAAGTCATCACCCGGGCGCGCGCCATTGGGCTTGAGCCGGTGCCCGGCGTGTTCACGCCGACCGAGGCTTTTGCGGCCATCCGCGCCGGTGCTGTCCATCTCAAACTGTTTCCGGCGGAAGCCGCCAGCCCCGCCACCATCAAGGCCTGGAAGGCAGTTCTGCCCGGCCGTGTGAAGCTGCATGCGGTCGGCGGCATCACGCCCGCCAACATGAGGGACTGGATTGCGGCAGGGGCCAGCGGATTTGGCGTCGGATCCAATCTCTACAAACCGGGCAAGGCGCTTTCCGCCATTGCCGAAGATGCCAAGGCTTTTGCCGAAGGCTATGCGAGGGCGCGGATATGAAAGTTGCATTGGTGACGGGTGCAGGCTCGGGCATTGGACGGGCTTCGGCGATAGCCTTGGCCGGGGCAGGCTATGCCGTTGTGCTGGCGGGGCGCACACAAGCAAAGCTCGATGAAACGCGAAAGCTTATAGTGGGCGAGGCACTCGCCGTGGCTTGCGATGTGACTGAACCTGCAAGTGTTGCAGCGCTGTTTGCGAAAACCGTTTCAGCATATGGCAGGCTTGATGTGCTGTTCAACAATGCGGGCACGGGAGCGCCCGGTTCGATCCTGCTTGAAGACCTGACATTTGAACAATGGACCAGCGTGGTGAACACCAATCTCACGGGGCCGTTCTTGTGCACGCAGGAAGCCTTCAAGGTGATGAAGTCGCAAACCCCGCAGGGCGGGCGCATCATCAATAACGGATCGATTTCGGCCCATGTGCCACGGCCCAACTCGACACCCTATACCGCAACAAAACATGCGATCAGCGGGCTGACCAAATCGTCCAGTCTCGATGGCCGGAAATACAATATTGCCGTCGGGCAGATTGATATCGGCAACGCTGCCTCTGACATGACGGCGCGCATGGTCGATGGCGTGTTGCAGGCCGATCTTTCAATGAAGCCGGAACCGCGCATGGATGTGAACGACGTGGCGCGGTCAGTTGTGTTCATGGCGTCGCTGCCACTTGAATCGAATGTGCTCACCATGACGGTGATGGCAACAAAGATGCCCTTCGTCGGGCGGGGCTGAAAAGGGGCGCTGCATTGCGCAACGCCCCCTGATTCTTTGTTTTTTGCAGGGGACCGGTTTTGCTGATCAGGCAGCCTTGGCTTCGATGGCCTTTGGCCGGTCCGCCGCACCAATGGCAATATGGCGTGGCTTCATGGCTTCCGGCACCACGCGAACAAGGGCGATGTGGAGAAGGCCATTGACGAGATCAGCGCCTTTCACTTCGACATAATCGGCGAGCTGGAAGCGGCGCTCGAAGCTGCGGCCGGCGATGCCCTGGTGCAGGACTTCGACAGTGCTGTCGGGCTTGTCGGCTTTCTTGCCGGTGACGGTCAAAGAATTGCCCTTGGCTTCGATGGCCAGTTCGCCTGCTTCAAAGCCGGCAACGGCGATGGTGATGCGGTAGTCGTTTTCGCCCAAGCGTTCGATATTGTAGGGCGGATAGGCCTGGGTTTCGACGTTTGCGGCTTCATCAAGCAATCGGAACAGGCGGTCAAAGCCGACGCTGGAACGGTGGAAGGGGGAATAATCAAACATGTCACACTCTCCTTGAGCAATGTGTTGGGTTTCGTGGCCCCGGTTGGCAGCCACGTGCCAGAGGTAGGGCGGGGCTCCGGCGTTTCAAGGGGAAATGAACGCAAAATGAACTTTCAATTCCAAATTCGTTCAGGCGGAGGGGCCTAGTCCTTGCTCCAACGACGGCCAATCACGGCTGTCACAAGGTTCAACAGGAGCACCCCATGAACGCCAAGACCCTCATCGCCGCCGCCGCTGTCGCCCTTTCGGTCGCCGGCTTCTCCGCCTCCCAGGCCAATGCCGACTCGGATGTGCATGTGGGCTTTGGCGTGCAGATCGGCTCGCCTGACTTCTTCTTCAGTGGCGGCACCGTCGGCCATCATGGCTATCCGGTGTATCCCGTCTACAGTGACTCCTATGACAGCGGCATCTCGTGCAGTGAAGGCCGCTGGGTTGTGAAGACCGCCGGCTACAAGAAGGTCACAACCGACGAATGCCATGGCAAGCGCTACACCTATATCGGCAAGAAGCATGGCGATTATTTCGCCGTCCAGGTCAGCCGCTGGAGCGGCAACATCGTCTCGGTTTCCCCGCTTTGATGTGAATCGGGGGGCGCAACGCCTGCGCCCCCTGCCTCGTTTCTGCCATGTTGCTGAACGGCAGATGAACGGTTGCGTCGGGATTGGTTCAGCAACATTCTGCCACTTTCCGGGACCAGTCTGAGCTTGTGGAGTTCAGGCACACCGGAGGGCTCTTTCATGTTCAAATCCTTGGCTGCGGCAGCACTTGCCGTCTTGTCGATCTCAAGCTTCACGCCAGCGGCGCAAGCCGACACGCGATTCAACCTGTTTATCGGCGGCGGTGACTTTGGCGATGGCTATGGCGACAGCTATAGCGACGACTGCGTGTGGGTTGGCCACCGCTATCGCTGCAACGATGGGCCTGTCATCGAGCCCTTTATCGACAGTGGATTGATCTACCGGCCGCATCGCCGTCGCCATTACAACCCCGACGTATTCATCAGCCGCATGTCCTGCGACACGGCTGTGGAACTGCTGCAGGACCGCGGTTTTTACCGCATCAATGTCAAGGATTGCCGGGGTTCCCACTACGCCTTCAAGGCCAAGCGCAACGGCAAGCGCTATTATGTAAAGTTGAATTCCGTCACCGGACGGATGAGCGCCCAACGCATCTAGCTTGATATGAATGCCTGTCATGGCCTGCATCCGGGCCGTGGCGGATCAAATGAACCGAGTGGGGAAACGAAATGGTTGTTTTGCGTATCACAGCACTGTCCATGTTGGCCTTGCTGGCCACAGCACCGTTGAGCAGCGGCGCGCAAGCCGACCAACGCTGGCATTTTGGTGTTCGCCTGCCGCACATCTACCTGCCGGAGGTCACAACCAGCGCCTGGGATGATGAAGATGTTTTTGATGACGAGGAAGTTTATGCCGAGCCCCGCCGACGGGCCCGTGGCAACATGGTCTATGATCCCGATCTAGATGAATGGGTGCCGCGCGCCCGCGAGAAGCGCGTGCGCCGCCAGATGGTCTATGACCAGTATCTTGACGAATGGGTTCCTGTGGAACGCATGCGGCGCACAAATTTTGAAGAGGATTTTGATCCGGTTTATGAAATTGAAAAGTCTGCCCGGAAAAAAGCCAAAACCACCAAGTCCGCAAGCGTGGCCAAGAAACCGTTTGTGGTAAAGCCGCTTGATACAAGCGCAGCACCCCGCAAGCTTGATGCAAGTCTGGCGCTCGCTGCGCCTGTGACCCCAAAAGTCATAAAGCCCAAGGTGCAGGCCGAATCCAAAACCGCCAGTATCGCAAAACCCGTCACGACAACTGCCGTGAAACCGGCAAAGCCGGCCATCGGTTGCAGCAATGCCGCCGACATCGTAACAGGCTATGGTTTTTCAGGCGTCAAGCCCAAGTCCTGCGCCGGTGCCAGCTACACGTTCAACGCGGCACGGGCCGAAAAATCCTATGTGATCACCCTGTCTTCGGCGACCGGCGAAATCACCGATGTCAAAAAAGTGAACTAGGTTTCCCTTTTTGCTGCAAGGGCGCTATGCCCTTGCCATGATGGAACTTTACCCGACTGCCGAGAACCGCTTGCCGGAGGGCGCTGCGGTTCATGTGCTGAAAACGGCAGACGGCGTCAACCTTCGGGCCATGACATGCGGGCCAGCGCTGGCACGGGGCACGATCCTGCTGATGGGTGGCAGGGCCGACTATCTTGAACGTTATTTCGAGACCATGCGCGACCTCGCAGCCCGCGGCTTTCGCGTGGCGAGCTTTGACTGGCGGGGCCAGGGCGGCTCTGACCGCCTGCTCAAGGACCGGCAGCGCAGCCACATCAGCAATTTCAAATACTTTGACGTGGATCTGCGCACCGCCGTCGAGCAACTCATGCGCGAGCATTGCCCCGGCCCCTATTATGCGCTCGGCCATTCGACAGGCGGGCATATCCTTCTGCGCAACATCGTGCGCGAGACCTGGTTTTCCAAAGCCATCGTCACCGCTCCCTTGATGGACCTGCACTATGCGCCTTGGCCTCGCTGGACGGCGCGGCTCATTTCCTATGTCTTTGTGCGGGCAGGCCTGTCGTGGGTTTACCTGCCGGGCTTTGCACGCGGGCCCATGACCCGGGAGGATTTTGACGGCAATCCCCTGTCGAGCGATGCACTGCGCTGGAACCGCGACGCGCTGACGCTGGAGCGCTATCCCCAGCTTGGCACGGGTGGTCCCACAATGGGCTGGCTTAATTCCGCCATGGACAGTTTCGACCACATGAGAAGACTTTCGTTGCCGCAGGGCCCGCGTTGCCCGGTGATGGTCGTGCTGTCGGGCCGGGACCGGGTGGTCAACAATGCCGCGACCATGGATTTTGCCACACGGGTTCCGGGCCTGTCCCAGGTTTTGGTCGATGGTTCGCTGCACGAGATCATGCACGAGCAGAACAGCCTGCGGGCAGCTTTTTTTGCGGCGCTCGAAAGCTACCTCGACGTGCCGCAGCTGGATTGAACGGTGACATAAACCGCGATTTCAAGCCAATTGCCAAGCCAATGCTGCATGTGCTAACGGCAGCGCCAATCACGGTTGGCCCCGTTCCTTGCACTTTCGGGGCCTGCTTCATCTCATCGCTTTCAGAAAGTCAGGCGCACAATGGATCTGCGCAATATCGCCATTATTGCCCACGTTGACCACGGCAAGACCACGTTGATCGACCGGCTGCTCGCCCAGTCCGGCACCTTCCGCGAAAACCAGAAGGTGGGCGAGCGGGTGATGGATTCCAATGATCTGGAACGTGAGCGCGGCATCACCATTCTGGCCAAGGTCACGTCACTTGGTTGGAAGAACAGCCGCATCAACATTGTCGACACGCCGGGACACGCGGATTTCGGCGGTGAGGTCGAACGCATTCTCAACATGGTGGATGGTGCAGTGCTTTTGGTCGATGCCGCCGAAGGGCCGATGCCGCAAACAAAATTCGTGCTGCAGAAGGCCCTGAAGATCGGTCTTCGTCCCATTGTCTGCATTAACAAGATCGACCGTCCGGATGAACGCCACATTGAAGTGGTCAATGAGGTGTTTGATCTTTTTGCCGCCCTTGACGCGAGCGAAGAGCAGCTCGATTTTCCGATCATCTATGGGTCTGCCAAGCACGGCTGGATGGCGGACAAGCCTGAGGGACCGCAAGACAACATGAATGCGCTGTTTGACCTTGTGGTGAAACATGTGCCACCCCCGGTGATTGATGAAGGCCCGTTCCGGATGTTGGCAACGACCTTGGAGGCCAATGCGTTTCTGGGCCGCGTGCTCACCGGGCGCATCCGCTCCGGCGTTGTCAAGGCCAACCAGGCCGTCAAGGTTCTGGCGCGTGATGGCAGCACTGTTGAAATGGGCCGCGTCTCAAAGGTTCTGGCCTTCCGCGGCATCGAGCGGCTGGCTGTTGAAGAAGGCCAGGCTGGCGACATCGTGGCGATTTCAGGACTCGTGAAAGCCACAGTGTCCGACACGTTTTGCGATCCATCAGTCACTGAACCCATTGCCGCAACACCGATTGATCCGCCAACCCTTGCCATGGCATTTCGCATCAATGACGGGCCGATGGCGGGGCGCGAAGGCGACAAAGTGCAATCCCGTGTCATCCGCGAACGCCTGATGCGCGAAGCCGAGGGCAATATTGCGTTACGCGTCACCATGTCGGAAACCGAAACCGATGCCTTTGAAGTGGCGGGGCGCGGTGAATTGCAGCTCGGCATTTTGATTGAAACCATGCGCCGTGAAGGCTTTGAACTCACTGTCGGCCGTCCCCGCGTGGTGTTCAAGATCGACGAGGCAACGGGTGAAAAGCTTGAGCCCATCGAAGAAGTCATCATCGACGTGGACGAGGCCTATACCGGCATTGTTGTGCAGAAAGTATCAGAGCGCCGGGGCGACCTCCGCGACATGCGGCCCTCGGGTACTGGTCGCCAGCGCCTGGTGTTCCACGCGCCAACCCGTGGTCTCATCGGCTATCAAAACGATCTCCTGTCAGACACCCGCGGCACGGCCATCATGAACCGGCTGTTCCACGGCTATGTGCCGCATTTGGGCAATATTCCGATGCGCCATACCGGGGCGCTCATTTCCAACGGCGAAGGCGAGGCCGTGGCCTATGCGATCTTCTACCTCCAGGATCGCGGCCCCATGTTCATTGAACCGGGCACCAAGGTCTATGCCGGCATGATCATCGGCGAGCATACACGCGGCAATGATCTTGAGCTCAATGTGCTGAAGGAAAAGAAGCTGTCCAACGTGCGCTCCTCCGGCAAGGATGAGGCGATGATCCTCACACCACCCATCAAGATGTCGCTGGAAAAAGCGCTCGCCTATGTCGGCGAGGACGAATATGTCGAGGTGACGCCGAAATCGATCCGCCTGCGCAAAGCTGCCCTTGATCCAAATGAGCGAAAGCGCATCTCGCGCGCCAAGGAAGCTGCGGCTTAAGGCTCAATCAAAGGTCCTTCACTTTCATTTCAACCTTCTCCCGCAAGGCG
>JANNFZ010000018.1:0-3828 GCA_031380375.1 Hyphomicrobiales bacterium | reverse complement strand
GTCGGCGAGCAACATCGCGGCCGGATTGCTGATCCCTGTCACGAGCCAGGAGATGAACAGCAACGCCAGGATGTGGGCTGCGAAATGGAGGCTCCCGAACAGGACCTTGCCGGTCCAGGCGAGCCGCCGCCACGGGCTTTCGGGTGTTTTTGCCGCTGCTGATCACCGGACTGGCGGCCCGTGAAGGCTATCTGCCCATGACCGAAAGCATGAGCTGGCTCGCCACAACCCCCGCCCTTTTGATGCTGGCCGTGGCGGCCGTGACTGAAATCATCGCCTATTATGTGCCACTGCTCGATAATCTGCTGGATGGACTCGCCGGCCCAACGGCGGTCGTTGCCGGCATCGCCGTTTCCTACGCTGTCATGGGTGATTTACCACCCATGCTGAAATGGACGCTTGCCATCATCGCCGGAGGGGGTGCGGCAGCCGCCACGCAATCCGCCACCACACTGCTGCGCGGCACATCGACGGTGGTCACCATGGGGCTTGGCAACAGTGCTGTCACCACGGCGGAAATCATCGTGGCTGTATTGCTTTCGCTGTTGGCTATTTTGCTGCCCTATATCTCACTTGCCGCCGCCGTGATCTTCATCATCATCGCCTGGCGGTTTGTGATGCGGATGAAGCGGAACAAAGCCGCTCAGTGAACGGGCACAGTCCGCTGCTTTGGCTTGTCCGATGTGACAAGCGGTGCGCGCAGCAGATCTTCCACGAGAACGCTGACCAGTTGGGCGCGGCCTTGTGTTCCTGACTTCCGGTATATGGCGTTGAGCTGGGCCTTGATGGTGGCTTCAGCCGATCCGCGAAGTCCTGCTATTTCGGCAATCGAATAACCCTTGATGGCAAAACCGGCCACGTCCTGTTCGGCGGCCGTCAAGTTCCATTGCGTGAAATAACTGGCCATGAGCTCGGCAAGCGCACCCGAGGCCACATCAAGACCCTGCATCAAGTGCTGTTGGTGGCGCAAAAGCCCCAGCAACACCCGTATTTCCACGGCGATGCCGAGGACAAGGCAGATGGTAGCCAGGGATTCCGGAATGAGATGCGCAAGGTCATCGAGACTCTCGATGTCACGGGCGACATCATAGACAAAAAAGAATGCGCAGACGATCTGGACAATGATGAGAACGAGAAGGACCCGGCTCTGGCCGTTGAGCAGTGCGATGCTTCGCTTCATACTGCCTCCCCGGCCAGCCCCACGTCATGTTGCAGAGCTTTTGTCTGGGAGCGTTTTATAGCCGTCGATCATGGCTTTGGAAAGATTGACCCTGAGCCTGCGGCTTTCCGCCACCACAGCGATGACATGGACCACAACCGAAATTTCCGCCCAGGTGACAAGGGCGCCATGAAGTTCCTCCACCCAGTCATAGCCGAAGAACATGATGGTGGTCTGCATATAGCCGGTGGCGGCGATTGCGGCGACGGTGACGATGAGGTTGTAGATCATCAGGGCACCAAGTGGTGAATGGCCGGCGTGGGCGCACCGTTCCCCCGCGACCATTTCCCTGAGTTGTCCGATCGCGCCGCGCGTCGAGGGCGGAAAATCCCTGAACCGGGCGTGGCGGTTGCCGACAAAACCCCAAGCCAGGCGCGCCAACAGGAGTGCTGCAATGGCATAGCCCACATAGCGGTGGCGGCTGCCCTCCGGATTGGTGAAGAAGGCGTTGGCGGTGAACAGGCCGACAAGCGACCAATGGAACAGGCGGACAAAGATGTCCCAGACGAAGATGCGCGACATGAGGTGAATTCCTAACTGGCTGTGCACAAGTCCGGCTGCGAATCACTGTGACCCGCAGCCTGGCCGCGAAGATCAGCCTTCGCTGCCTTCAGATCCTTCAGCGCCTTCCGAATTCTCGTCCTCGGTCTTCACGATGTTGAGCTTGTCATCGAGAATCAGCACCACAGCCTTGCCGTCCTTGACGACATAGGCTTCAAGCTGGCCGCCTTCCTTCTTGATCTTGCGCACGTCATAGCCCTGGCCCGTCAGTTGGGCCGTCACTTTTTCCTGCAGCGTCAGGTCAATTTTGTCGGAGGCAAACGCAGCAGGTGCGGCAATGAGAACGGCAGCGAGAGCGGCGGCTTTGGCAAACGAGGAGAACATCTTCATGGGGGTGGTCCTTTGCGTGTCGGCGGAGCGGGATTGCGCCACCGGTCATGGACGATCACCTAGACCCCGGAACGGCCCATCTGAATCCACTTCGGGGGTGATAGCGACACTCTACAACCCGAGTTGTAGGCATTGCGGCGCAGCCGTGTCGGGCGTGCGGCGTTTTCCCGGCAAGGGGCCCGCGAAGGTTATGTCAAAAAACAACCCGCCGTGCATTTCTGCAGCGACGGGTTTGGAAGCTGTATGAAGACTGTGCTCAGGCGCCCTTGAACAGGCAGCCACCGGCCAGGACGACGAAGGCAATGCCCATGATCCAGACCGAGGCGATGGGAATGGCCGAGATGGTGCCGAGGGCAGACAGGGCCGCAACGACGGCAATGACCACGGCGATGACAAAAATGACAGTGGTTGGTGGGCTGAGTTTCATGGGTGTTCCCCTTTGTTGATTCGGGCATGGTAACAGTTTCGGATGCAAACCCAAAACCCGCCGTTGGAGCCCATGGAAAAACTGAACCGCATCACTTTGCTCGATGACAGCAAGCGGCCCAGGGCCCCGAAGTTTGAGGGTGTAACGCCTGCACAGCGCAGGAGCGGGCAACGCTTGCGCTGGTTCCACGATATGCATCGCGCGCAACTGAACGCGGTGATGCAGACCATGGTGCGGATTGAGGGCGATGTGTCGGCTTTGGTTGAACAGGTTTCGGCACTCAGCTTGCGGGAAAACATCCGCCGCTTCGGCAATCTTTGCGGGGCCGAATGCCAGATGCTCACCGGCCATCATGGCATTGAGGATGTCTATATTTTTCCGCAACTCCAGGACGCCGGCAATGACGGTTTGAAAAAAGTCGTGGCGCGGCTCGCTGCGGAACACCTGGTGGTCCATGACTTGATCGAGGAAATGGATCGGGCCGCCGAAATTGCCGTGCGGTCACCCGGGCCCGAAAGTTTTGCGGCCCTCAAATCAGCACTCACGACGCTCAACAAAATTGTTTTGTCGCATTTCGGCTATGAGGAGACAGAACTTGCCGATGCGCTTGGCGTCCATGGCCCGGGTATTTGACGGGCCAAACGGAGAATTCCACGGCGCGGCTACTTGCTGCCGCAAGGCTCCAGCTTCTCTGCGAGCCATGTCTTGATGAGGGACTGGTAGGGCACGTCGCGCTTGTTGGCGGCCAGCTTGATGCGTTCCAGCATGCCATTGGGAATGCGAAGAGAGATGGACGTCGATGTCGGCTTCAGATTTGGCAACCGCACTTTTTCCGCACTACGCCAGTCCACATGTTCCACGGAATCATGGGTTTCCCAGAAGGCGCGTTCCTCGGATTCAGATTTGAATTGCCGGACGGGCTTGATCTTAGTCTTCATAATATCTGCGCTCCTTGCGGCTCATGTCCCTGGCTGAAATAATCCGGATTCTCGTTCCGTTTTGCCGAAGCGTGAATGTCACGTGCAGGAACCTGCCTTCATCAGTATGTCCCAGCGCAGGCAGCCGTGCCTCGCCGCCACTGTGTTTTTCATCCAGAATTGTCAAAAGCGGTTCGTTGAAAAACATCTGCTCGGCTTCCGCCTGGCTGACGTCGTGCTTGTCGACGCTTTTCCGGGCATTTCCGGCATCCCAGTCGAAACCGATCAACACATTCCAGTCAATCATCTGTGTATATTACCATAGTATACACAAAAATCAAAATACACCCAAAACACAAAACCCGCCGTCCTGT
>JANNFZ010000587.1:0-3720 GCA_031380375.1 Hyphomicrobiales bacterium | reverse complement strand
ACCGGAAAAGAATGCCGCCAGAAATGCACCGGGAAAACCCGAGATCACCAGCAACATGGCATTGCGGAACACATGGCCATAGAGAACCTGCCGTTCGTTGAGGCCCTTGGCGCGGGCGGTGATGACATATTGCTTGCGGATTTCGTCGAGGAAGGAATTCTTGGTGAGCAGCGTCATGGTGGCAAAGCCGCTGATGCCAAGGGCGGTGAGCGGCAGTGCCAGATGCCAGGCATAGTCCCTGAGTTTGCCGAACCACGAAAGTTCGGCGAAATTATCTGATGTCAATCCGCGCAAGGGGAAGAAATCCCAATAGCTGCCGCCGGCAAACAGAACGATCAATATGATGGCGAAGATGAAACTCGGAATGGCATAGCCGATGATGACGACAGCCGATGTCCAGATGTCGAAGACTGAACCATCGCTGACCGCTTTGCGGATGCCAAGCGGAATGGATACCGCATAGGTCATGATCATCAACCACAGCCCCAGTGAAATGGAAACCGGCATTTTCTCCTTGATGAGGTCGATGACGCGCTTGTCGGTGAAGTAGCTTTCGCCGAAATCAAACGTCGCATAATCCCTAAGCATCTTGAGGAAGCGCTCGTGGGGCGGCTTGTCGAAGCCGAACTGTATCTCCAGCTTCTTGATGAATTCGGGATCGAGGCCCTTGGCCCCCTGGTAAGTCGAATTGCTGTTGCTTTCGGTGCTTTCATCGCCGCCGCCGTTCAACCGGGAATCGGCACCGGCTTCCGGGTTTTCCAGCTTGGCGATGATCTGCTCGATGGGGCCGCCGGGCACGAACTGCACCACCAGAAAGGTCAACAGCATGACACCGAGCATCGTCGGGATCATCAGCAACAGGCGCTTGATAATATAGCCACCCATGTCAGACCGCGTGGCTCACGGCTTCAACTCGGCCGCAACCTTGGCGTCATACCACCATATGGCGGGGTAGCCCAACGCATAGCCCGGCATTTGATCGGGGTGGCGCACCCGTTTCCAATAGGCGATCCAGTCGGCGGGCTTGAACCACATGGGCACCACAAAGCGGTTCCAGGTCAGCACCCGGTCCAGTGCCTTGCAGGCGCTGATGAGAGCGGCGCGATTGGGCGCTGCAACGATCGCTTCGACAAGCGCATCGACAGCCGGGTCCTTGATGCCCGCGAGATTGCGGCTTTGCTTTCGGTCAGCAAAGCCTGACGCAAAAAACTCGCGCTGTTCATTGCCGGGCGACAGCGACTGCGGCCAGGAATGCACTGTCATGTCGAAATCAAAACTCTCGGTGATCCGCTCATATTGCGCGGAATCGACCACTTTGACATTGGCCTCGATGCCCAAGAGTGCCAGTTGTTCCTTGTAGGGCAGCGCAATCCGTTCGAAGGCCGGAGAGTCGAGCACCAGGTCAAAGCGGAAAGTTTCACCTTTGTCGTTCTTGAGAACCTGGCGGTTGCCGTCAGTGACAGGTTTCCAGCCGGCCTCTGCCAGCAAGCTCTGAGCCTTGCGCAGATTGTTGCGCCTGGCTTGCGGTGTGTCACTGAGCGGGCTTTGATATTCCGTGGAGAAAACCTCGGGCGGGATTTTGCCGCGCAAGGGTTCAAGCAATTTCAGCTCGTCCGGTGATGGCAGTCCGTTGGCTTCCAGTTCGGAATTGCCGAAGTAGCTCCGCGCCCTGGTGTAAAGCCCGTAAAACAAATTGGTGTTGGACCATTCAAAGTCAAAGGCAAGATCAAGGGCCACGCGCACCCGGGCATCGGCAAAAATCGGCCGCCGCAAATTCATGGCCCAGCATTGCATGCCTGAAACGCCCTTGCGCGGCAGTTCCTCACGCACCACGCGGCCATCATTCGCCGCCGGAAAATCATAACCGACGGCCCATTGCTTCGACGACGTTTCAAGCTGGATGTCGAACTGGTCACCCTTGAAGGCCTCCAGCAAGACAGCACGGTCTTGATAGTATTGGAGCTCGATCTCGTCGAAATTGTCATGGCCGAGGTTGACGGCAAAATCCTTGCCCCAATAATCTTCAACGCGCTTTGTTATGATGGAAAAGCCAGGCCGGATGGCTGATACCGCATAGGGCCCGGAACCAAGTGGTGCCTCAAGCGACGTGGCACCCAGGCTGCGTTGCTTGCCATTGGCATCTTTCGCCGTCCACCAATGCTTGGGCAGCACACTGAGTTGGCCGGTGATTTGCGGCAGTTCGCGGTTGCCCTTGCTGGAGAAAATGAAGGTCACCTCATGGTCGCCGGTTTTCTCGGCCTTCACAATGTCCTTGTAATAGGCGGCATACTGCGTGCTGTTGGTTTTCAGCGCATCAAGACTGAAGATCACATCCTCAGGCGTGACGGCCACGCCATCGTGGAAGCGCGCTGCGGCACGCAGGCGATAGACCACCCGGGAATAGTCATCGGGAAACCACAGTCCTTCGGCCAGCAAGCCATATTCGCTGGAGGGTTCATCGAGGGACCGTGTCAGCAATGTCTCGTTGACACCGGTGCTGGCTGATTCACCCTTGTCGGAAAAGGGATTGACGCTGTCGAAACTGCCGAGTGTCGCAAGCCTGACACGCCCGCCCTTCGGGGCATGCACATTCACATAGTCAAAGTTCTTGAAGTCCGCCGGATATTTGAGAGATTCAAACAGCGTGGCACCATGACGGAAGACGTTGGTGTCGGCGGACGCCCGGCCCGGCAGGAACGGCAGTGTGCCCGCCAGAGCCATCAGGCCACGCCGTGTCAGTGCCATGCCGCCCGTCCTTCCGGTCATTGATTCGGTCTTTCTTTTACGAGTTTCGGGAATCAAATGAAAACACCGGCAGGTTGGCCTGCCGGTGTGGAAATTCGCCGCCAAAGTAAGGCTATATCAAGGTGCAGGGTAGGGCTTCGGTGCGTCCGACAGTGTTGCCAGATAGGCAATCAGGTTGGCGCGCTTCACGTCGCTCTTGAGACCACCAAAACCCATCTTGGTGCCGGGCATGGCAGCCTTGGGGCTGGTGATGAAAGCGTTGAGATTTTCAAAGGTCCATTTCTCGCCGGCTTGCGCCTTCATGCCTTCGGAATAGGCGAAAGGTGTGTGCGAACCCTTGGCGCGCTCCACCACATCCCAGAGATTGGGACCGGATTTGTTGGGTCCGCCCTTGGTGAAATCATGGCAGGCGGCACAGGCGCTGGCTTCCTTGGCACCCTTGGCGGCATCAGCCGTGGCCAACAACGCGCCAATTGAACTTGCCGCAGCCGTGGCCCCACCCGTCGCGCCGGAGGCATCAGCCATTTCGATCTTGAAACCCGGTTTCTCTTCAGAGGGGTTGCCCGGGTGATAAACCTCGGCCCCCAGTTCCTTGAGGCCTAAGACCAGAAGTGCTGTGCCGAGTACGGCACCTGCAACTTTGTTGAATGTCCAGCTGTCGATCATGTGTAGGATCACCCGCGTCATTAGTTTCAAAAGTCTAACTAATGCCTTGCTGCACCAGTCGCAATATCTATAAGGAACCAGCCTCATTTTGCCGCGCCCCCGCACAACGCCATGATTGAACACCAAAATACGATTGTCGTAATCCCTGCCCGCATGGCGGCCACAAGGTTGCCAGGAAAGCCCTTGGCCGATATCCGGGGCGAACCGATGATTGTCCACGTCTGGCGGCGGGCCATGGAGGCCAAAATCGGCCATGTTCTGGTGGCGGCGGGCGAGCAAGCCATTGCCGATGCCATCCGCAAAGCCGGC
>JANNFZ010000584.1:0-1527 GCA_031380375.1 Hyphomicrobiales bacterium | reverse complement strand
CTCGGCGCGGAGGTAGTTCACCACGTCAGGGTCCACCTTCATCAGGTTTTGCAGCTTCACATAAGGCGGGTTGCCAAGCACGATGTCAAAGCCGCCCGCCGCCATCACGTCCCTGAAGCCCATTTCCCAATCGAAAGGGTTGATGCGTGCCTCGGCCTCCGGGGTTTTTGCAATCATGCTCCAGCAATCGCTGGCCACCAGGCTATTGCCGCAACGGATGTTGTCATCCAATGTTGAAAGCGGCGCGTTGGCGCGGGCCGAATGCAGCCACAGGGCCAGCTTGGCGATTTCAACCGAAGCCGGGTTGATGTCCACGCCATGCAAATTGTGGCGCAGGATGTCAGCCACAATTCTCGTTTCATCATCGCCAATGCCAGAATCGTCTTTCAGGGCACGGCGCTGCATGAGGGCCGCAACCAGTTGCCTCTCTTTCAGCAGGCGACGAAAGGCGGTGATCAAGAATGCGCCGGAGCCGCAGGCCGGGTCCACCACCTTGACGGCGCGCAATTTTGCCAGATAGGTTTTGAGCGCCTCGGCGGAAGGCTCGACATCATCCTCGTTCCAGGCGCTGGCAATTCGCGCCGTCTTGAACCATGGTCCCATGGTTTCGTTGACGAGATAGTCCACCACCCATTCCGGCGTGTAGTACACACCATCGCGCTTGCGCTTCGAGAGCTTGGCAACCGTCTCGCGGCCTTCAATTTCACCCACCCGGTATTCAAGCTCGGTGATCGACTGCTCAAAAATGCGGCCCAGCGTGTAGAGCGTCAGGCTGTCCCTGGCGTCGCCCTTGGCGGCATAGTTGTAGCGCTTCGAGAGATAGAGCAGCGTGTCCCGGTCTTTTTCCAGCGAGGCGTCATTGGCTCCCTGGCCAATGTCGGCAAATATGGCATTCGGGATATGCAGACTTTCGATCAAGGCATCATCAGCAAACAAGCCGCCGTTGATGAATGGAACATCCTGCCGGCCAATCTTGCCGCCGGTGTTCATCACCTTGAAGAACTTGCGGAAGAATTCCCAGATTTCCGTGCCGCTTGTGTCGTAGTAGTTTTCCACACTGCGGGCTTCGAGATATTCCTTCACGAACTGCGGCGGGAACAACATGCGCTGCCCCATGTCTTCGCAGTAGAACGCAAAGATAAAACGGTCGAGAAGCTTTTGCGACACCCGCAGCAAATCCGTTGGTGTGCCTTTGAAGTCTCGGTTGTGGGTGCGCAGCACATTGAACAGGCGCTCGCGCACAGCCTTGTAGCGCGCATAGAATTCCTCTTCGATTTCGATTTCGCGGCGGCCCTGCCGTTCCACCAGCCGCCACAGGGCGGGCTTGCCGGATTCGGCAATCAGCATGTCCCGGTGCAGGAGTTTTGCAAACAGGAAGCGGTCAAACTGCGCGTCTGCGCCATCACTCAGCAAGTCATGGGTGTCGAACAAGTCTTTCTTGCCGCTGATCTTGAAACGCATAAAACTTTGCGGCGCGCGGTCCCACCAATAAAGGCGGAACTCATTCATGTCGGTCACAAGACCCCA
>JANNFZ010000523.1:0-2760 GCA_031380375.1 Hyphomicrobiales bacterium | reverse complement strand
CCAACCATCAACCAACTCGTGCGTCACGGTCGCGAGACCGAAATCACGAAGTCAAAATCACCCGCGATGCAGGGCAGCCCCCAGCGTCGTGGCGTTTGCACTCGCGTGTACACGACCACCCCGAAGAAGCCGAACTCGGCGCTGCGCAAAGTGGCCAAGGTGCGTTTGACCAACGGCTTCGAAGTCGTGAGCTACATTCCGGGTGAAGGCCATAACCTTCAGGAACACTCGGTGGTGATGATCCGTGGCGGCCGCGTGAAGGATTTGCCCGGCGTTCGTTACCACATCATCCGCGGCGTTCTCGACACGCAAGGCCTGCCGAAGCGCCGCCAGCGTCGTTCGAAATACGGCGCCAAGCGTCCGAAATAAGAGGGATCAGGAATGTCACGTCGCCATCGCGCCGAGAAGCGTCTCATCAATCCGGACCCGAAGTTCGGTGATCTTATCGTTTCCAAGTTCATGAACAACCTCATGGAACAGGGCAAGAAATCGGTTGCCGAAGGCATCGTTTACGGTGCCCTTGAATCAATCCAGGGCAAGGCCAAGGCTGACCCGCTGCAGATGTTTCACCAGGCGCTCGAAAACGTGGCACCGGCCATCGAAGTCCGTTCGCGCCGCGTCGGTGGTGCCACCTATCAGGTTCCTGTCGAAGTGCGCACCGAGCGCCGCCAGGCCCTCGCCATCCGCTGGATCATCATTGCGGCCCGCAACCGCAACGAAAAGACCATGGTTGAACGCCTGTCGGGCGAATTGCTCGATGCCGCCAACAACCGTGGCACTGCTGTAAAGAAGCGCGAAGACACCCACAAGATGGCCGAAGCCAACCGCGCTTTCAGCCATTACCGCTGGTAACCGAGACAAAACTATTATGGCCCGCACCCACGAACTCGCTGACTACCGTAACTTCGGCATCATGGCCCACATTGATGCCGGCAAGACGACTGTCACCGAGCGCATCCTGTATTACTCGGGCAAAAGCCACAAGATCGGCGAAGTGCACGACGGCGCTGCCACCATGGATTTCATGGAGCAGGAGCAGGAGCGCGGCATTACCATCACGTCGGCTGCCACCACCACTGTCTGGACCGGCAAGCGCCTGAACATCATTGACACCCCGGGCCACGTTGACTTCACCATCGAAGTCGAACGGTCGCTCCGCGTGCTTGACGGTGCGGTGTGTGTGCTTGATTCAAACCAGGGCGTTGAGCCGCAGACTGAAACCGTGTGGCGCCAGGGCGACAAATACGCCGTGCCGCGCATCGTGTTCTGCAACAAGATGGACAAGACCGGTGCATCGTTTGAGCAATGCATCAAGGACATCAAGGAACGCCTGGGTGCGCGCCCGGTCCCGATCCAGCTGCCGATTGGTGCTGAAGCCGAATTCAGGGGCATCATCGATCTCGTGCGCATGAAGGCCGTTATCTGGGACAATGAAGCCCTGGGTGCGAACTTCCATGACGAAGACATTCCCGCCGACATGCTGGCTGCCGCCGAACAGGCCCGCGCCGACATGATCGAAGCCTGTGCCGAACTCGATGACCAGGCCATGGACGACTATCTCAATGGCAAGGAAATCGACAATCCGACGATCAAGCGCCTTCTGCGCAAGGCCGTTCTGAACGCCTCGTTCTTCCCGGTATTGTGCGGCTCGGCCTTCAAGAACAAGGGCGTGCAGCCCTTGCTTGACGCCGTTGTTGATTATCTTCCGTCGCCGCTCGACCGCCCGCCGATCAAAGGCATTGACGTCAAAACCGGTGCTGAAACCACGCGTCCTTCATCCGACACCGAACCGCTGGCACTTTTGGCCTTCAAATTGATGGACGACCAGTATGGCGTGTTGACCTTCTGCCGCATCTATTCCGGCGTGTTGTCGAAGGGCACAGCGCTGTTGAATTCGACCCGTGACAAGACCGAACGTGTCGGCCGCATGGTTCTCATGCATGCCAACAACCGCGAAGAAATTGCCGATGCCCATGCCGGCGACATCGTGGCACTGGTTGGCCTCAAGGACACGCGCACAGGCGACACACTTTGCGACCCGAACAAGGCCGTGATCCTCGAAAAGATGGAATTCCCGGATCCTGTCATCGAAATGAAAGTCGAGCCCAAGACCAAGGCCGACCAGGAAAAGATGGCCGTGGCATTGTACAAGCTTGCTGCCGAAGACCCTTCTTTCCGCGTTTCAACGGATTCAGAGTCCGGTGAAACCATCATCAAGGGCATGGGCGAACTTCATCTTGACATCAAAGTTGATATCCTGAAGCGCACCCACAAGGTTGAGGTTGCGGTTGGCGCACCGCAGGTCGCTTACCGCGAAGCCATCACCCGCAAGGTTGTCAAGGATTACACCCACAAGAAGCAAACCGGTGGCACAGGCCAATATGCCCGCGTCATCCTCGAAGTCGAGCCCAACGAAAAGGGCGCAGGCAATTCCTTCGAATCCAAGGTCGTTGGCGGCTCGGTGCCGAAGGAATACATCCCCGGTGTTGAAAAGGGCCTGAACTCGGTTCTCAACAGCGGTCCGCTGATCGGCTTCCCGGTCGTCGACATGAAGGTGACGCTGATTGACGGCGCATACCACGACGTTGACTCCTCGGCCATCGCCTTCGAAATTGCCACGCGCGCTGCCATGCGCGAGGTGTTTGAACAGGCTGGTGCCATCTTGCTCGAACCGATGATGAAGGTTGAAGTGACATCGCCTGAAGATTTCGTGGGCTCGGTCATCGGTGACCTGAACTCACGCCGCGGCCAGATCGTTGG
>JANNFZ010000522.1:0-8889 GCA_031380375.1 Hyphomicrobiales bacterium | reverse complement strand
ACGCGGAATGGTGCGAAACAATACCAGTTCCAGCAGCTCATAGTCGGGCAGCGCACCGGCACCACCCACCTTGAAGCGTTCGCGCAGACGCTCCCGGTGGCCAAAATGATCGGGCGGGCTTGCGTCGCTGAAACCGCCCTTGGCCATGTTTCAGAAACTGTAGGGCGGGCTGTTAAAGCCCTTCGGCGAATAAGTGAAAACCTCGCAACCCGTTTCCGTCACGCCGACGGCATGTTCGAATTGCGCCGAGAGCGAACGGTCGCGGGTCACCGCCGTCCAGCCATCGGAGAGAACCTTCACATGGGCCTTGCCGAGATTGATCATCGGTTCGATGGTGAAGAACATGCCGGGCTTCAACAGCACGCCTTCACCGGGTCTGCCATAGTGCAAAACATTGGGATGGTCGTGGAACACTTCGCCCAAACCATGGCCGCAGAAATCGCGCACCACGGAACAGCGCTCGGCTTCGGCGTAAGATTGTATGGCATGGCCAACATCGCCGAGATGGGCGCCGGGTCGCACCGCCGCGATTCCGCGCATCAGGCACTCATGGGTGATTTCGACGAGGCGTTCGGCTTTGCGCGATACCTGGCCGATATTGGCCATGCGGCTCGTGTCGCCATACCAGCCATCGACGATCAACGTCACATCGATATTGACGATGTCGCCATCAAGCAGCGGCTTGTCATTGGGCATGCCATGGCAGACCACATGGTTGATCGAAGTGCAGAGCGCGTGCTTGTAGCCGCGATAGCCGATAGTGGCGGGAATAGCCCCGTGGTCGCGGGCGAATTCCACGCACAACTTGTTGAGAGCCGCCGTGGTGACGCCGGGCTGGGCCGCCTCCATGAGCAGGTCCAGGGCCTCAGCCGTCAGCTTTCCGGCAACGCGCATTTTCTCGAAATGCTCCGGCTTGTGCAGGCGGATGACGGGCTGGGTGCTGGTACGGGTGGACATCATGGGTCGAGGACTGGAATTTGGGCTTTCACGGTGATTGTGTCAGGGCTCATGTGGCAGGTCAATGCGATTGCTTCAACCCCGGCTTTTCGCGCTGCGATGAAGGCGTCGACATAGACGGGGTCAAGATCGCGGGTCAGCGAAAAGTGCGTGGGGCTCTCGCATTGCACGAGATAGACCATGACGGCCCGGTGGCCCTCATGCACCATGGCCGTCAACTCGCGCAAATGCTTGGTTCCCCGTGTCGTGACGCAATCGGGGAATTCGGCGAGGCCGGGTGTCCGGATGAAGGTCACATTCTTCACCTCGACATAGCAGGCCGGCAGGCCTTCGCCCTCCAACAATAAATCGATGCGGCTGTTGACGCCGTATTTCACTTCGCGGCGCAGTGCCGAATAGGCGGCGAGTTGCGGAATGGCCTTGGCCAGGATTGTTTCCTCGACAATGCGGTTGGGCAGGCTCGTGTCGATGCCGACAAGGCCGATGCCCGGCCGGTCCGTCAGGTGCCACGTGTATGCGTATTTGCGTGTGGGGCTGTCGGACTTCGAGAGGTATATTGTGAGGCCGGGTTCAGTGGCACCCAGCAGGCTTCCGGTATTGGGGCAGGTGGCCGTCACCACGCTGCCGTCGGGCCATTCGACATCGGCCAGAAAACGTTTGTAGCGCCTGATGAGCTTTGCCTGCTTCAGCGTTTCCTTGAATCGCATGTTTTGACAGGAACCATGGAGGGTGCCACAAGTCCAGCAGGAAAAACCATGCCTGACGCTCCCACCGCCGCCGTTTTGCTGATCGGCAATGAAGTCCTTTCGGGCCGCACCAAGGACAAGCACCTCGGTTTCATTGCGGATTATCTGACGGCCCTTGGCATTGACCTTCTCGAAGCCCGTGTCGTCGCCGATGACGAGGCCGACATTGTCGCGGCGGTCAACGCGTTGCGTGCCCGCTACACCTATGTTTTCACGACTGGCGGCATCGGCCCAACCCATGACGACATCACGGCGGATTGTATCGCCAAGGCCTTTGGCGTTGGCATTTCCCATCACCCCGAAGCTGTCGATATCCTGCTCAGGTTTTTTGCCGAGATCGGCCGCGAGCCCAATGAAGCCCGCATGCGCATGGCGCGGGTGCCGGAGGGTGCCACGCTCATTTACAACACCGTATCGAAGGCGCCGGGATTCAGAATCGAGAACGTCCATGTCATGGCCGGCGTTCCAAAAGTAATGCAGGCGATGATGGAGGCAATTGCCCCCACACTGCGCAAGGGCGAACCCATGCTGTCGCGTACCCTGCAATTCCTCGGCGGTGAAGGTGATATCGCAAAGCCCTTGAAGGATGCGCAGGACCAATTCCCCGATGTGGTGATGGGTTCCTATCCGTTTGAGTCATCATCGGGCTTCTGCACCAATCTGGTCTTGCGCAGCCGCGACAGGGCGCGGCTCGATGAGGCTTTTGAAGTTGTGAAACGCGAAGCGGAAGCACTGCATGCGGCAGGCAAGTCGCGCGGCGTCAGTGAGACATAGCGCGTTCGCGCAATTTTTTTCTTCCGCTTTCGGGGCTAGCGATGCGGCTTGTTCTCAACCAAAACATGATATATATGTATTGATATGTCAAGGGCTCTGAAGTTCGTGGGCAGCAGCCGGAAGGATCTGTCAGCGTTTCCGGATCAGGTGAAGCAGGATGTTGGCCATGCCCTGTTTGTGGCGCAGGAGGGCGGGCGGGCTCCCAAGGTCAAGACTTTGCAAGGGTTTGGTGGAAGCGGAGTAGTCGAGATTGTGGACGACCATGATGGCGATACGTTCCGCTGTGTCTATACGACAAGGATCAATGATGTGATTGTGGTGCTGCATGCTTTCCAAAAAAAATCCCGGCGCGGCAGCGAAACGGCAAGGCACGATGTTGAGTTGATCCGTATGCGGATGAAGACTGCACAGGCAATGGAGTGGAGTTAAAGCAATGGCAAACAGTGCATTTCATGAAATGGGGCTGGTGCATGCGGACGAACTGGTGACCAAGTCACAACTGATCCGCATTGTAGCGGCGGACATTCGCAAACGCGGCCTTACGCAGGTGGCAGCCGGAGAAATACTGGATTTGGACCAACCAAATGTATCGGCGTTGATGAATGAAAAAATCAGCCGCTTTTCCGTTGAAAAGCTCATGGAGCTTGCGGGCAAGCTCGGGTTTTCGGTCAGCATACACATCAGCGGCAACGGGATTGAGCTTGATGTGCCTGTGCAGACGGCGGCCTGAAATACCGGCAGGCAAAGGGCGCGGCGTCAGTGAGGTTTAGGCGGCCAGCGCCTTCCGCACTTTTTCCGTCAGGTCATTGCGCGTGAAGGGCTTGTTCACAAGTTCAATGGTGTCGGGCAGGTCCTGCATCTGGCGCACCGAGCCCGGTGCGTAACCCGACATGAAGAGAATGCGAAGCTTGGGCCGCACTTTCAACGCCCGGCTCGCGAGTTCCGGTCCGTTCATGCCGCCGGCCATGATCACATCAGACAACACGAGATCAATGTCGCGGCGCTCTTCGATGGTCTTCAACCCTTCGTGGCCATTAGAGGCGATGAGCACGTCATAGCCCATTTCCTCGATCATGGCTGCGGCCACGTCACGCACCGACGGGTTGTCTTCCACCACCAGCACCAGCGACTTGCGGTCCACCGGCGGCGCAGGCATGGCGAAGGCCGGGTTGGCGTTGATCTCTTTGCGCAAGTGGGCCTGGAGATCGGCCGGCGTATTGGCGGGCTGGTCCTTTGCGGCATATTTGAGCCGCGGCAGATAGATCTTCACTGTCGTGCCATGGCCCACTTCGGAATAGATTTTGATGTGCCCGTTTGATTGCTTGACAAAACCATAGATCATCGAGAGGCCGAGGCCTGAGCCTGCTTCCGGCGGTTTTGTCGTGAAGAAGGGTTGAAAAACCTTGTCGAGGTTTTCGGGTGCTATGCCGCAGCCCGTGTCAGTGACGGCGATTTCAACATAGTCGCCGGGTGTCACGTCTTCATGTTCGTCGCAATACTTCCGGTCGAGAACGCGATTTGCGGATTCAATCACCAGGTCGCCGCCATTGGGCAACATGGCATCCCGGGCATTGATGGCGAGGTTGAGGATTGCCGTTTCCAGCATGGTCTTGTCGGCCTTGACGGGCCAGATATCGCTGCCCGGAATGATCTTCAGCGTGACGATCGCCGTCAGCGCCTGTTGCAGCATGTCCTGGATCGAGAACACCAGATCGTTGATGGTCACTTCCTTGTTCTGCAAAGTGCCCTGGCGCGAGAAGGCCAGCATGCGGCGGGTGAGATCGGAGCCGCGCTCGGCCGCTTCAATTGCGGCGCGGATGCGCTTGTTGGCACGCTCGTCGGTTTTGACGAGCTGCTCGACAAGCTGGAGATTGCCCATCACCACCATCAGGAGATTGTTGAAGTCGTGGGCGATGCCGCCCGTGAGCTGGCCGACAGCCTCCATTTTTTGGGCCTGCTGGAACCGGCGCTCGAGTGCCTTGCGTTCGGTGACGCTCTGGCAGCAGCCAAAAATGCTTTCGATCTCGCCGCGGTCATTGCGGTCAGGCTCAATGGTCACTTCGAAATGTGTGAGGTCGCCGGATTGTGCCTTGACGGCGATTTCGAGATTCTTGATGAGGCGGCCGAGTTTGGCAAGCTCGATGCCCTCGTTGAATTTTTCGCGGTCGCCGGGCTCGATCATCCTGATGAAGGTCGGCAAGGTCGGGTGCACCATGGCGTCCGCCATGCCGATCAATGCGGCCATTTCGGCACTGAGGCGCGACACGCCGGATTCGACCCGCAGCATGAAGCTGCCGAGCTTTGCGGCGGCCTGGGTGCGGCGGAAGCTCTTTTCGGAATTCTTCAGGCGCTCCAAAGACACCATCTGCTCGTCGACATTGCGGCAGAGCCCGATGGCCTTTGACGGCTTTCCGGTGACCGGATCGCGGACGAGGCCAGCGAGGGATTCAATCCACGCATAGCGGCCATCGGCCGCCTTCACCCGGTAGCGCGTCTGGAACACGTCGCTGCCAAAAGGGGCTTTGCGGATTTTTTCGTCGAGCGTTTTGTCGCGGTCCTCGGGGTGGATAAGTTTGTTGAAAGACTTGAAGGACATTTCCTCATTTTCGACGTGGTGGCCGAAAATCTCCAGCAACTCGGGGGAAACATAGGACTCGTCGGTGTCGTAATTGTAGTCCCAAAGCGCATAGCCGCCGGAGCGCAGGGCCATGTTGAGGCGGCGCTCGTTTTGCTTGGCAATTTCGGTTTGCCCGGCATCAGTTGACTGTCCCAACATCACGTAAAACTGTTTTTCATCCTGCTGCCAGCGCTGCGCCCGGAAGATTGTCTTGCTGCTGGAACCAAGCGGATGTGAGTAGGTGATCTCGATCTGCTGGGTGCCGCTTGCGTCAGTGGTGCCGTCAATATGGCGCGCCGACACAGGGCCAGCACCTGCCTTGAGCAACGCCTTGCCGACAACGTCTTGCCGGGTGCAATTCCAGGCGTGCAACAGTGCCGTCGTGACATCGGAAATCACGGCTTCGGGAAGCGCCACCACCACTGCTTCCACATTGGCGAGCTCCAAAGCCTTGACCAGATTTTCAATCATTAAGGGACCGCCCGCCAGACATTCGTGAACATTTGTTTTACCGTGAAAATGATGAAGCAAACCTTGCCGGAACCGGCACCATTGAACTGGCCGTTGGGCCCGGGCATAAGCGCAGGCAGAATTCTTTCCGCGAGGTTAACATGGACGAGAAATGGCAGAAGAGCTTTCCGGTGTCCTGGGACCAGTTCCACCGCGACGCCAGGGCGCTCGCTTGGCGCCTGTCAGCAGCGGGGCCGTTTCGGGCTGTGGTGGCGGTGACCCGTGGCGGGCTTGTGCCTGCGGCGGTGGTGGCACGGGAACTCGGCATCCGCGTCATCGAGACGATTTGCGTTGCCTCCTATGACTATGACAGGCAGGGCGAGATCACTGTGCTGAAGCGCGTGGCCGATGCCATTGTTGCTGAAGATCAGGGCCAGGGAGTTTTGATCGTTGACGACCTGGTGGACACCGGTGCCACGGCCAGGGCGGTGCGCGAAATGCTGCCCAAGGCGCATTTTGCCACGGTCTATGCCAAGCCATCAGGCAGGCCGCTTGTCGACACGTTCATCACTGAAGTGAGCCAGGACACCTGGATCTACCTGCCCTGGGACATGGACCTGCAATTTGCGCCGCCGATCAGGGATACGGCGACCGCGTAAGCCTCAGGAGGCGCGAAAGTCGTCGATGCGGCCTTGCAGGGCATCGAGATAGTTCTGCATTTCAGGGTGCTGCACCCGGAGTTCGTCGAGAAGGCCTTGCAGGGCAAGTCCGGGCTTTGCGGATTTCCGGGTTGCGAGTTTGGCCGTCACGCCTGCCAGGGCGTCACGGAAATGACGAAAGGCTTGCGATGCGTGGAGGTCGCTTCCGCCCATGACGGCATGGATGGGCTGCAACGCCGATTTACCCTTCATCGGCACTTTTCCGGCGGGCACAAGTGCCAGGCTTCGCGTCGCCTCGGCGATTTTTCCGGCAATGACAATGTCGTGGCCAATGGCCTTGCAGCTTGATTCTGCCCGAGAGGCGATATTCACCGTTTCACCCAGCACCGAATAATCGAAACGGTCCTCGGAGCCCATGTTGCCGACGCAAGCCATGCCGCTGGCAATGCCGGCGCGCACCGCAAGCCGCGGGCAGGCATGGCGCGCCAGAAGGGCGGCAAGTGCCGGCTCGTCGTTCAGCGCCGCCACTGCTTTTCGCACGGCAAGGGCGGCGCGGGCGGCGTGCAATTGGTGGTCGGGCAGCGCCACAGGCGCGTTCCAGAAGGCCATGACGGCGTCGCCGATATATTTGTCGATGGTGCCTTTTTCCGAAAGGATGGCCTTGCTGCATGTATCGAGCAGGCGGTTGACGACGCGAACAAGATCCTCAGGCGGCAGTTTTTCACCAAGTGGAGTAAAATTCTCGATGTCGACAAACATCACCGAGACATCGCGCATTTCACCGCCGAGCTTGAGGGCGGCAGGGTTTTTCTCGATCTCCGCGAGGATGGCGGGCGCCACATACTGTTTGAAGGCCCCACGCAGCCTCCGGCCCTCGCGATCAGCCACCAGCAGGCGAAGGGCTATGGCCGACAGGAAAGCCATGGTGAGGGCAAGAAGCGGAAATGTTGCATCTAGCAAAAGCCCTTTGCTCCGGAAGGCCCAGACCACCGCAAGAAGTGTTGTGCCGACAAGTGCGAGGTATGCGGCAACAGTTCGTCCTGGTTTCACCAGCATGGCAAGGCAGGCAAGGAGCAATCCGGCGAGTCCTGCATAAATGAACTCGCCGCCCACCACCCATTCAGGCCGCGTCAGGAAAGTTCCGGACAAAATCTGTTCGGTGATTTGCCCATGGATAGACACGCCGGGGACCGCCTCGCCGAGTGCTGTGGTACGGGTGTCATGCAGTCCGACAGCCGATGTGCCGATAAAAACGATATGGCCCTCGATGAGCGGCCGCAGGGCGTCACGGTCGGTGCCGGCGAGAATGCGCGCCGCTGAAACGTAGGACGACGTTGCATTGGGGCGGTAGTAGACATGGAAGCTGCCGTCTTCCGCCAAGGGCACCTCGATGTCGCCAATGACCAGGCTCTCGATGGCGTTTTCTGTTTCGTCGGAAGCGTGCAGCAGGAATGTATCGGCACCTTGGGCAACGCGCAGGGCTTCGGGCACCAGGGCCGGAAGCATGCGTTCACCGGCGCTGAGCAGCAGTGGCACCTTGCGGGCAACACCCTGGTCGCGGGCGAGGTCGATGTTGATGGCGCCGAGGCCACTCGCCGCCTGGTTCAAAATGTCGATATTTGCCGTGAGACCTGAAAGCCTTGGCGGGGCGCCTGATGCGTCAGCACCGGTTTGCGCAAATCCCGCTTTCACGGGCAGCGATTCAATGTTGCCGGTGCCTGCTGCGGCGAACGCCATGACAACGGGTCGGCCGCGGATCGCCTGGGCAAAAATGGCATCGTTGTCGGCAAGGTCTTGTTGGTTGACGGACGCAACACCCCGCATGACGAGGCGCGGCGACATGCGGTCAGGCTCGGGAAAGACGATATCAAAGGCGATGACCGCTGCACCAAGGTCGGTCAGCTCATTCACGAGTTTGGCAAGTGTGGTTCGTGGCCACGGCCATTGCCCAAGGCTCTGCAGCGAGGCCTCGTCGATATCGACGATGCGGACAGGTTGGCCTGCCTCCATCTGGCGGGGCCAGAGTATTTGCAGGGAGTCAAATCCTGATCCGCGCAGGGCCGACAGGATCGCCGGGTCGGCGGCCCGCAGCGCCATCACACCCGCCAGCACCAGGAGTGACAGGAGAAGGGCCGCGAGTCGCGAAGTGTTCCGGTTCACGATTGCGCGATGCGCCCCGCCAAGACAAAAGAATCAGTCAACACATTGCCCGTCACAACCGGGACCCGGATCGGTCGGTCGGCCAGGACGGTCCGGGTTGTCTGGCGGACCAGGTGGTTCAGGCGGCGGTGTTGGCTTGTCCGGCAAGCCAGCATCCGGCAGTTCACCATTTTGGTTGCCATCGTGGTCTGCCTTTTCTTTCAATGACGCAAAGACACGGTCACACTTGCCAGTCGGCAGCCGGAAGGCCTCGCGCAGCGCTGACTGGTTGATAAGGTACGGCAGGTTGTTGCGGATGTTGCGGGCGGCATTTTGTACGGTGAAACGCCCGGATGATGTATTGTCGGCCCTGCCGACTTCACAGGTGTCGCGCAGTTCCTGGCAATCTTCAGTGCGATTTGATTTCAGGGGGCACAGCTTGACAATGCCCTTGACGACGGCAACGCCGGTTATTCCTTTGACCCAATAATCAAACCCGGTGCCGCGAATGCCGATGGTTGCCGAGGGCGTTGAGATGTCATAGGCC